>JBJEMO010000046.1:0-2769 GCA_051879715.1 Bilifractor sp. | reverse complement strand
AAAAACTTATCTTCTTCAGAAGATGATGAGCGATTATATTGATTATCAGGTGTCTGATGATCAGATCAGACAGGCATTTTTTTCTTACAGCGAACCGTGGGTACTCATTACCCTTGTCATGCTTCAGCATCACGGAAGAATGAACCCTGTCGAGACGCAAAAGAAAATTGACAGCTTGAAACTTGGGAGAACTGTAAGTGCAGCATCTGAGCTTGAAGCTCACAATATGAAAGCATCCCCTATTGGGATGCCGAGGACGGCTCCTTATGTCTTTTTTGAGTGCGGAGACGGCAGCTGGTATGTTGATAGGATACGAGTTCAGCAGACTATAGCTGATTTTTATGACCGTTTCCTGAAGGATTCCGATGTTGACAGCCGGTATGCCTTCGTCACGTTTCATCAGTCGTTTTCTTATGAGGATTTTATAGAAGGAATTCGTCCTGAATACGTGAAAGAGACGAACAGTATTGATTACTCGCCAAAACCTGGTGTTTTCAAGGCACTATGCAGGAAAGCAGCACAACATCCGGAGAAGAAGTACGCCGTATTCATCGATGAGATCAACCGTGGAAACATCGCTGAAATATTCGGTGAACTGATCAGTCTGATCGAGATAGACAAGCGTAAGGGAATGGCAAATGAACTATCTGTTACGTTGCCATACTCAAAGGAAACTTTCGTCGTACCTAATAATGTGAATATCATCGGTACAATGAATTCTGCAGATCGCTCCATTGGTACGATTGATGTTGCGCTCAGGCGCCGATTTGATTTCAGACCCATGAATCCTGATTTTAATGTCATCGAGGAAGAACTTCGTCTGAACGATGTGGATGCACACGATGTGGATGGGGTCGATCTAATCTCCTTGTTCAACACGATGAATAGTCGGATTGAACTTCTGATGGACAGAAATCACATGATTGGTCATGCTTTGTTTTTGAAGGTAAGATCTGGGAAAGATATCGTAAATGTAATCCAGGAAAAAGTCGTTCCTCTTCTGGAAGAGTATTTCTTTAACGATCTCCAAAAAATACAGCTGGTTTTCAATGATCTTGATGAAGATGGCGGAATGCGGGAGGATGCCGTGTATCGGGACGAGACACTTTCGGTAGACCATTATTTCGATTATATCGGTGATTACATGCTTGAGGACAAGAAACATTATTTCATCAACAAGAATCTTCAGCCGGCGGATCTTCTGCATATATACGGTAAGGCAACATGAATGTACTGACTATTAAAGAATATGACAGGTTAGCTATTAAGGATAAAAGGGATCTGGAACACTATGCCATTTCCTACAAAGATGCGGCTTGTCTTGAAAGTATTCGAGCTGGGGACACACCTGTGTTTGGGTACGGGAACCGTTGCCTTATTGCGCAGCAGTGGGTCGGGGTGATCGAACTACCGGAATTTTCGATTGAAATACTTCCTAAATTGTATGGTTATGTCACAACGGACGATCTTAGGGATGTTCTAGTCCGCATGATATTGGTTTCAAGGCAGAGTCCGTCGGTTCGTCATCTGGAATCTGCTGCAAAACTTCGTGAGAATGCTCTTTCAGAGCTTCTTATCGAGACTTTCCTTAAGGAACTTGATATTTACTGTCAGTTAGGTCTTGATCATGCCTATCGGAAGGTGACGAAGAATCTTGATAAGGTTAAGGGGCAAATACAATTTAGGCAGCAACTTCGCAGGAACATACTGGCGCCTACACGCTTTTACTGCAGGTATTCGGAATTCCTCGTTGATTGTGATTTGAACAGGTTTTTCAAGACGTGCCTTCGCTTGGCTGGTGAAGTGACAAGAAATCCGTTGAACGACAGGAAAGTCAAGGAGCTGTTTCCCATATTCGATGGTGTGAAAGACATCGGACGTGAAGAAGCCCTATCTGCTCCCATTACTTTCAACCTTGTTAATGCCCGTGCAGAGACCGCATATCGCTATGGCAGGCTTTTTCTTGACGGACTTGGAGCTACGCTTGATGCTGGCAATACGAAGATTTTCACCATTCTGTTCGACATGAATCATTTGTACGAGTTGTTCATATACAGGACTGCAGCTGCAGTTTATAAGGGACGAGTGATCTATCAGAAACGAGGGGATTATATGATATCCCGAAATTCGGATGGCAGGCGTTTTGTCAGTTTGCGTCCGGATCTCACGTTAAAATCTAGGGATAGTAGTAAATGGATCATCGACACCAAATGGAAAATCCCACGGTCTTTTGCTAAAGAGAGCGATATCTATCAAATGAATGCGTATTCCAGTGGTATTCGTAATGTTGAGAAGGTTATACTTCTTTATCCTAAAACCGGTTCGCTGGATCGTATACTGGGATATTACACCCTGATTTCATCCGCCGGTTCCGGGCATCCTCTTGAAATTAAGGCTGTAGATTTGATGAAATGTTTGAAATGGAATGAATTTCTAAAGTATTTTAAGGATTTGATTAATCTTCCAGAATTGAGTTCATCATATGAGATCAATGCCATTTAGTTAGCTAATCAACTACGGATGAGCAAGTGGGAAGCAACATAAGAATGTGCAGATATTAAGAAAATGTTGGACTTATTCCGTAGAGGATATGTTCAACCTGTCGGATTTTCCGACAGGTTAGAAAAGCAAAAGTGAGATTAAGGAGTGCACCATGGAATATGGTACGAAAGTCCGGCTTTTATACTTATATCAGTACCTTCTTGAGCATACGGATCCGGATCATCCGCAGTCTACGGCCGAGCTGACAAAGATGCTCAAGGATGATTA
>JBJEMO010000045.1:0-2778 GCA_051879715.1 Bilifractor sp. | reverse complement strand
GGATTCATCTTCGGCAGGCGGGCAGACGGGCGGTTTGCCGTCCGGACGCTGTCCGATGTCAAGCTAAACGAACACTTTTCCAGCCAGAAGCTGCGACTTTTGGAACCAGCCCGACACTATCTCATCGAAAGGAGAAAGCCGCTCCCCTCCGAGGCAAGCCTCGGAGTTGCCGCGGCTAAATAAGTTTATGCCATCTTATGTACTGCGGGATTACCAGAAGGAATGTGTTGACCTGGTGAACGGCCTGCCGGACGGATGCCGGACGGTGGTGGCGCTTGCCACAGGCCTTGGAAAGACACTGGTCGGGGCCTCGCTCGAATTCAAGGGGCGGGTCCTGTGGCTGTCGCACCGGGATGAGCTGGTTCGTCAGCCGGAGAAGTATTTCCGGGCCCGCGGGATGTCGTTCGGCATTGAGAAAGCGGACGAGCACGCGGACGGCGAGGACGTGATCAGCGCCTCCGTGCAGAGCCTGTATCATGACTCACGACTCGAATCGTTTCCAAAGGACGCATTTGACACAATCATCGTGGATGAGTATGAGATAATAGGGATAAATCAGAGAGGTTCGGCAGACCTCATCGAATTTCCTTATTCCAACCAACCATTAAAGGAAATCGTAACTTGTCAAACAGCTTAAAACAATATATGCTAACTTCATTAGGACGACATGACTCTGAAATGAGTGATGTCTATATTTTGAAACCTTATGTCATAAATGCTGACATGACCATTAAGAGTAAGAGGGAGGATAGTGTATGTTGGATCCGACAGGAGAAAGGGTGAAAAACGCAAGATTAAAATGTGGAATGAAACAGGAGGACGCGGCTCTGGCCATGAACATGTCCAGGCCGACCCTCAGCGCGATCGAAGCCGGAAAGCGGATGGTCTATGCCTATGAGATCCCGAAGTTTGCGGCCCTGTATCACGTGACTGTAAATGAACTGATCTACGGAGAGGAGTGGTGCAGACAGCATGACCGCCTGGAAAGTTATGAGCGGACGTTCTCCAGACTCCAGGAACGTGACCAGAGACGGGTGTTGGATATCATGCACGGTATGGAGAAAGGGCACGAATTGTGACAGGCTGATTGAAAAGGAGGCGAAGCGCATGTTTCTGCTAAAACTGATCGGGAAGATTTTCCTGATTTCGGTACTCATTGTACTTTTTGTTTTGAGTATCGTGGTGGCAGTCATTGGAGGAATCCATGGGGTCATTCACGGATTCTTCTGGGGAATGATGATTTTGGCTATCATTGCGGCAACCCTGTTTGGAATGTGGCCGCAAGTCATCGGGTTCGCTGTCTTCATGGGACTGAGCCTGATCGTAGTTTGGACGATCGAAGGCCTGACGGCGCTTCTCGGAGGAGCAATGGGAATGGTGGCTGCGAAGCTGACGGCAAAATGATGATTATGATTGACTTCCTCCGGTACATTATAGCATTTCAGAAACGATATCTGCTGGAGGGTGGAAAGCCGCTTTGGACGAAGCAAAAATACGGTCAATCTCCGAGGAGAATATTGCAATAGAAAGAATGTTGTGTTTATGCGGCTTAGTGGATATCTCGGCTTGGAAACTGACCGGGTTTTTGAGGGGCAATTATTGCAAAATAGCTATGCAATATGCGATAAAGCTGTTAAAATGTGTTGTAGTACCATACCTATGAGGAATCAACACCCTTCGTGATCACTATGTGCATGTGTGATAAAGATTGCGTAGTACCATACCTATAAGGAATCGACACTATAGAGTCCCCTCCAATAAATGCATAAAAAAACTTAAGTAGTACCTTACCTATTAGGGACTTTTATTTGAACATGTATAATTGTGGACTTTCTGAAGATGAAATGTATGTTTGAAGAAACTGCATGAGTTAAGGATTGGTGAACAAGATATTGGTTGTGAGCTTTTCATCAAGCCCCTGGTTATCTTATCGATAGTCAGGGGCTTTTCGCGAAAGAGAAACCTGAGAGTATCGAAGAAATTACTGTATTTGTCTCAAGTGAATGAATCCCTGGGTCATTTTCCATGGCAAATAGTCAGAAAATATGGTACCATTTTATTCGGGAAAGCACGAAGGTGTTCGATTTACATATTGCGATACTTCTATGGAGCGTTGACCTTTCGGCCGATGCTCCTTTTTGCTTGGGGTGAAGATAGTCGTTAAAAAAGAAGTGTATGAACCATGCTTGAATAATCAGAATTGCCTGCTCTTGTGGTTTTGAAGCTTTCAAAGAAAAAAGTGAAGAATTCACTTAGACAAATAGAATATATAGTGAGAGCTTTATGAGAGACTTGGCTGCTGCGAGAATGTAGATCATGCGGCAGAAGAGAGGGATGGAGGAAAGAGATGGACAGAATCAGACGGATGCAGCTCGTCATGTATGACATACGCGGAATTCAGAAATACATATTCCGGACATCAAAGATAAAGGATGCCATCGGCGCATCAATGCTGGTGGACCATATTATTGAAGATGCCCTGCAGTATGCAGTTTCTATGTATAATTCTGTTGAATCTGAAAGTATCACGAGCGATTTTCAGTGGGATGGCGAAAATGGTCCTTTGCCATTCCGTATAGGTAAGCAGGACCTGCAGGTTTTATATATTGGTGGGGGAAATGCTTTTGTCCTAATTAATGGGAGAGATTTAGCAATAAGACTAAACCAATATATGTCAAAGTTTATAATATCCCATACCTATTCCCTTCAACTGGCGGTCGCAATGATAGATAAGAGCCAGGATTATCGTGAGAATTATAGACGTCTGCAGGAAGAGAT
>JBJEMO010000044.1:0-2813 GCA_051879715.1 Bilifractor sp. | reverse complement strand
TCGAAGGAGAAATAAAGATCCTGGGACCGGAAGAGGCTGTAAAAAAGATTGCAAGTATGGCCGAAAAGATAGATTGAGGGAAATTAATTTGGTCAACTCTTCCGATAAGGGCCGCTATCGGCAAAATTGCTGAGAGAATATAATACAGAAAAATGTAACAATACGAGGAGACATTTTATTATGAGTGACTATAAGCCACCATTTGAAATGACGGAAACAATTGCAAATCTGACGGCAGAAATCGCTGAACTTGCAGGTGAGATATCTGTCTATGAGGGATTGACAACAAATCCGAAACTGCGAAGAGAGAATCGCATCAGAACGATTCATTCTTCCCTTGCCATTGAACAGAATACATTGACGATTGATCAGGTAACCGACGTTATTAACGGGAAACGAGTCCTTGCTCCGCCTGCAGATATTAAAGAGGTCCAGAACGCATATGAAATATACAACAGGCTGGATGCTCTGAATCCGCTGTCCATGGATGATCTGCTTGTGGCTCATGAAGTTATGATGAATGATCTGATCAAGGAGGCAGGAAGATTTCGGTCAAAGAATGCAGGCGTTTACGCTGAAGAAACCCTGGTACATGCCGGAACTCCGGCAAATTACGTCCCCGAAGTGATGAACGACCTGTTTGACTGGCTGGAGAAAAGTAGTCTGCATCCTATTATCAAGGCATGCATATTTCACTATGAATTTGAATTCATTCATCCTTTTGCAGATGGAAATGGCAGGATCGGAAGACTCTGGCACACATTGATCCTATCAAAGTGGAAACCATTTTTTGCCTGGGTGCCGGTTGAGTCGTTGATTCATGATAACCAGCAGGAGTATTACGACGCTTTGGGGAAGGCGAATCATTGCGACACCATCAATCCATTTGTTGAGTATATGCTGCAACTGCTCAAGGAAGCTCTGCTTGAAATAAAGGCGACAACGCAGGATGTCGGAGATAATGTCGGAGATAATGTCGGAGAAAATGAAAAGCAGTTGTTGGAACTTTTGCAGGATAACCCGAAACTCAGCGCGACAAAAGCAGCAAAACAGGTCGGATTGTCCAGCAGGCAGGTTGAACGTATTATCAAGAGACTTAAGGATAGTGGGAAATTAGTTAGACATGGATCCGACCGGGGCGGATACTGGGAAGTAGTAAAGTGAGAAAATGAGTGTGAAAAGAATCAAGCTTTCAGTTTTGGCCGATGCTTTTGAGGAAGCATTTGATGGCTGGGAGCAGTATTTGAACAAAGATACAGGGACGATCACTGCTGTACCAGAGAGCAAGGGAGTATATGATGATCCTGATGAGTGGGAAGAAATCATTGCCATGATCGAGGAAAGTGAGCAGTTTGTCCGGCTGCCAAACCAATACGAGATTAACGAGTATCGCATCATGGAGGAGTTTGCTGATTTTGCAGGAAGCGGTCTGAAATATGTTTCAGATGAACGGGCTCGGGAAATCGGTCAGAAACTATTTGAAGCACTTCATGGGCGGGGTGCTTTCCGTAGATTCAAAAGCGCCTTAAGCTATTATGACATCGCAGACGAGTATTTTGCGTATCGGCATATATATTATGTGGAGCTTGCGAAGGAATGGTGTCAGGATCACGATATCGGGTTTGTCAGAGAATAGGAACACAGGAATAAAAGATGAGTAATAGGAATGTTAATACAGTTGAATACGATTTGTCAGAGGAGTATCTGAAAGAATCGGAACCAGGGAAAAAGTATCGAAAATATGTCTGGGATACCGCGATTGGCCTGCAGGCTGTTGATGGACTGGAACCATCAGAGTATCTGAAGGAAACGGCAAAGAAAAATATCGATGGTGATATTTCTCTGGGTGAAGTACAGAACCTGATTGACACATATTACAGACAGACGGCAAGTAATGAAAAAAGCAGGACAGAGGAAGCCGATCAGGTTTCCGCAAGGATAGCAACTATCCTCGCAGAGAAAGCTTTTGTATTTTCACCTGCGCAGTACCTTGGCATACACAAAAGACTCTTTCAGGGTGTTTACAAACATGCAGGACAAATCCGCGACTACAATATTTCGAAAGAAGAGTGGGTGCTGGATGGAGATACTGTGACTTATGGAGGAGCTGTGGATCTTCGTGAAACTTTGGAGTACGATCTGAACAGAGAGAGCACATTCAGCTATAAAGGTCTGAATATGGACGAGACTGTTCGGCATCTGGCAAGGTTTGTTGCGGATCTGTGGCAGATCCATGTTTTTGGAGAAGGCAATACAAGAACGACGGCAGTGTTTTTTATCAAATATCTGCGAACACTCGGCTTCGATGTCACGAATGATAGTTTTGCGAAGCATTCATGGTATTTCAGAAATGCCATGGTTCGCGCAAATTACAATAACATTCAGAATGGTGTCCACGAGACCACGGAGTTCCTGGAATTATTTCTTAGAAATCTTCTGATGGGTGAAAAGAATGCATTGCAAAACAGGGTGATGCACATACGATGGGATAAGGCATCTTCATCTGCGAGTGCTGACCCAATAAAATCGAAAGATGACCCAATAAATGACCTAATAAAATTAAGTGAGAGAGAGCAGAAACTGATGTCATTAATCGAGAAGGCCCCTGATCTCACACGAAGAGAACTGGCGGATCAGTTATCATGCTCTGACAGTACTGTTAAGCGGGAATTGAAGATCCTTTCTGATATAGGGCTGATCAAACGAGAAGGCGCCAGAAAAAATGGCAGGTGGATCATAACGAAGACTGAATGAAAAGAAAAAACATCATCCCTCCCCATGGATGATGTTTTTTTATACCAATTTTGAAACTC
>JBJEMO010000043.1:0-2835 GCA_051879715.1 Bilifractor sp. | reverse complement strand
GTTTTGTTGACCGTCTGGAGCAGAACGTGGAAAAACAGGACTATGAAAAAGTCCATGAACTCTGCCAGACAATGTATGCCATGAGGCATCTGTCAGAAGAACTGGAAGGGTTGTATCTGGTAAGGGATGATGCAGAGCTTTGTTCCCTGTATTATCAGATTTTTGTGGGAATGCTGGATTTGACTGTTTTCTCAACAGAGGCAATGGTCGATCTGAATGGAGGGAAGCATGATGAGTAATCAGGATTATATGCCGGTAGAGTGCCTGCTGGTGCCTAAGGCACTGTTTAAGGATGCGAGATATTGCTCTTTATCCACTACGGCAAAGGTATTATACAGCCTTATGCTTGACCGGCTGAGATATGCAGCACAAAACAAATGGATTGACCAGAAAGGGAAACCGTATGTGATCTATCCCAAAAGTGAAATGATCAGGGATCTGAATAGCACCAGGTACCGGGTGGATTATGCTGTTTCGGAACTGGAAAGTATGGGAAACATGGTTCGGGTTGTTAAAGACAATGGCAGACCGAACCGTTTCTATATAAATGATATTTCAAAGATGAATGAGGAGGAAAAGACTATGATGACAATCAATGATTTAATGACAATGGTAGGCCCGGAGGAGGCAGAAGAAATCATGGACAAGATGGTGACAGCTGCCAGGGAAATTGTGGATGACCTTATGAAAAAAGGCTACATCGAGATTATAAGGGAAGGCTGTCCGGAGGGAGGGCCTCTGGAGGATGGTGTACTGCCAACTGATCTGGGAGAGGACGAGTTTAATCCGGAAGATTTAAGTCCGATGGAATTCAGATGCTACTGTGATGAGAACGGTAACCTGGATGATGAGGCAATCGAAGATGATGCCAGTGAATTTGGTATGGACCTGGCTTTCGGTGTCATTGAATTACTGGAAAATGATCCGGATAGAATTGAGGCAATCCGCCAGTATTTCAACCATGTTTACAAGATGGAATCCATGAAGAGATTTATGGCTGTCGTAGAGACAACGGCTGTGATCTGTGGAAATTCCCCGGAATGGATCGAAGATATGCACGCCTGCAACAAAGGTGCCAGACGAATCTATCTGAAGGAACTGGTGAGTGTGTTCAACATGTACCTGAATATGTTCAAGAACAAAGAGATGGAATAATGAGGATGAAAAAATGGATTATGAATACTTCCGGGTAGAAGAATCCGAGCAGTTTTCATTTTTCCGTATTCCCAAGGCATTGTTTACCGAAAAGGAATTTGAAGGGCTGTCCACGGATGCAAAGCTTCTGTATGGCATCCTGCTGGACAGGATCAACCTTTCAAAGAAAAATGGCTGGGTGGATGCTGACGGTTATGTGTATATCATCTACACGGTAGCTGAACTTCAGGAAGTGCTGCACATGTCACACACAACGGTCACAAAGCTTCTCAGGGAGCTTGACAGTGTACATGGCATCGGTCTGATCGAACGGTATCGACAGGGCTGCAACCGTCCATCGGTGATATATGTGAAGAACTTCGTAAAACGCATCCGGGCAAAACCGGCAGTTTATTATCCTTCTGGAACGCAAGAAATTTGCTGTCCGGAACGCAAGAATCTGGCAGTCCGGAATGCAAAAAACTTGCTGTCCGGAACGCAAAAAAATGGAAGTCCGGAGTGCAAGAATTTTGCCACAAATAATACTGATATAAATAAGACTGATAAGAATGATACTGACAGGAGTAAGAGCCGCTCTTCGGAAAAGGAAAGCAGCTGTCTGTACGGACGGTTTGGAAATGTCCGGCTTTCCGTGGAAGAAAACCGGGAGCTGCGGAAACTGTATCCGTATGACTTCCAGAGGATGATTGACCAGCTTTCTGCTTATATGAAATCCACTGGAAAAACCTATCAGGATCATTTCGCAACGATTCTTCTCTGGGCAGGAAGGGAAGCACTGAAAACCGGTTCTGGAAGATATGACTTTGAGGAAGGAGAGAGTCTATGACAGATAGCAGGAATGTGGCTGATTTTCTTGGGGAAGACGGATGCCTCCGGTGTGGTGTATGCGGGAAACGGAAACAGCTGAGGATTAATTTTATGGGAAGGGACCGTGTAGTGGGCTGCCTGTGTGACTGCGAGGCTCAGGCAAGAAAAGAAAAAGAAGAGCAGCTCCGCAGGGAAGAAGCCCAGAGGGAGCTTTACCAGAGAAAATCGGTAGGACTTAGAGACCGGAGGTTCTGGGAATGGCGATTTGAAAATGATAATGGGTCAAATGATAAGATGCTCATTGCCAGGCAGTATGCAAAAAACTGGGAGAAGATGAAAAAAGAAAATGTAGGGCTTCTCCTGATGGGTCCGGTGGGGACTGGGAAGAGCTTTTTTGCCGGGTGTATTGCCAATGCCCTTCTGGAACAGGGGGAGCGGGTGATGATGACGAACTTCTCCCGTATCCTGAATGAAATGACAAACTATCAGGCAGATAAAAACCAGATTGTGCAGAATCTGGTGGATTACCCGCTTCTGATTATTGATGACCTGGGGATAGAACGTAATTCAGAGTTTGCCCTGGAGCAGATCTATAACGTGATTGACAGCAGGTACTGTAAAATGAAGCCTCTCATCATCACAACAAATCTTGGGTTGAATGATATGAAAGATGAATCGCTGGATGTAGCCCATAAGCGGATTTACAGCAGAATATTGGAGATGTGTGTGCCTGTCTATTGTGGCGGGGCAGACAAAAGAAGGGAAGAAGGAACGGAAAAGCTCGGTCGGATGCAGAGTCTGATCAGTGGCTGATCGGTTCTTTTTTGATGAAAGGGGTGATACCAATGGTCTTAGAATGGGACAGCACGTAAT
>JBJEMO010000042.1:0-2857 GCA_051879715.1 Bilifractor sp. | reverse complement strand
CGAGTTTCGCAGCAACAAAAAATAAGCATAAAACCAGCTTACTGTCCGTTTACGAGCGGAAACAGACAAATGAGAAGTACCCTGCCTGACAGGCCCCTGAACAGTAATGAGTTTTCGTGTCTGAAAAAGATTTTCGATAAGCAGATTGTTTCCTGCTAATGAAATGTTTATAATAACAGAGAGACCAGGCGGACCGAAAGAGGTCCAGGCGGTTTATAAAAATGTGCAGGAGGGCTTTAACATGAAGGGGTTCATAAAGGAATTCAAAGCATTTATTTCACGTGGCAATGTGATGGATATGGCTGTTGGTATTATTATCGGCAGTGCGTTTACTGCTATTGTTACCGCTCTGGTAGACAATATCATTATGCCTTTGATTTCTGTCATTACCGGTGGAATCAGTTTTGATCAGTGGAATATCACGTTGGGAAGCGGCAAAAGCGCGCCGGTGCTTGGACTTGGAACTTTTATTGCGGCTGTCATCAATTTTCTGCTGATTGCACTGGTTCTGTTCTGTGTCATCAAGGCAATGAACAAGATGCATGAGGGAGCAGACAGACTGGCAGGGAAAACAAAAGAAGAAGAAAAGCCTACCACCAAGATATGCCCATACTGCAAATCGGAGATTCCTGTTGATGCCACGCGGTGTCCTCATTGTACCTCAATGCTGGAAAACAGGGAGAAGGAAGCCTGAAAATACGGACTGGCACAGAAAGCACAGCAGCCTTCTGTGCTTTTTCTTTTCATGCGTTATTCTTTATCCGGATAATGTTTTTATTCAGAAACCTATAAACACAAAGACTTGCCCTGAACAGAGGTCCCGGAGATTTATGGAACATATGCCAATAATGTTCCGGTATGTCTGAGATGGATGAGGTTGATACGGAATCCTTTGAGCTACAGGGTATACCGGTTTATATATGGTGAAATTGGATAATAATCAGTCGGTATAGCAGCTGATTTTTGATCAACTTGCCAAATACAGAAGGAAGGCTTATAATATCTTACTATGTAAGCAATTTCATCAACTGCAATGCTGCAGGGATTGGGGGGAATTTACAGCGTGAAAAAGAAGTATTTGGTACTGCTGCTGTGTGCAGCAGTGGGGGTATGTCAGATGGCAGGATGTGGTAAGACGAAAGCAGATGATTCATCTGTAGCACTGGCTACGCCATCACCAACACCGGAGAGCACACCGTCAGAGACACCCACGGTCACACCGACTGCCACACCGGAGGAAACGCCCGTTGTGACGCCGGAGGAGGATTCTCTTCCTGAGGGGCAGATGTACAGCTATCTGACGGGAGAGCCTGTTGATATCACGGTTGGGTCCCGCAGACCAATTGCCATTATGATCAACAATCTGCAGCCGGCTGTTCCACAGTCGGGAATCAATCAGGCAGACATCCTTTATGAGGCACAGGTAGAGGGAAACATTACAAGGCTGATGGCAGTCTTTCAGAATCCGGATAACGTCGGAAAAATAGGTCCGGTCAGAAGCGCCAGACCGTATTACGTATATCTCGCCATGGACAATGAAGCCGTCTATTCACATTATGGCTGGAGCCAGCAGGCTAAGGACCTGATCACCTCACAGAATCTGGAGGATATCAACGGAATGACGGCAGGTGGATTTTATCGCTCCTCGGATCGGGAGGCACCGCATAATGTGTATGTTGCGGGATCTGCTCTTGTGGCTGATGCAGATAACCTGGGATATAACAGGAGTTATCCGGATGGCTATACTCCAAATCTCTCTTTCAATACAAAGGACACGGATATCCCGGGCGAGGTGGCGAATACAGTACATATACCATTTAAGTATGATGATCCATATTTTGTGTTCAACACGGAGGACAGACAGTATTACAGATTTGAATATGGTTCTGAACACGTTGATCAGGAGACCGGAGAACAGCTGAAATTCAAGAATATTATTGTGCAGTATGTCAGCCAGTGGTATCTTGACGATAACGTTCATCTGGATATGAATCTGTTTACATCCGGAACAGGTGTCTATTTTACAGATGGGAAGGCTGTCCCGATTACCTGGGAGAGATCGGATCAGAATGACAATACAGAGTATTATGACAGCAATGGCAATAAACTGCAGATGAATCCGGGCAAGACGATGTTTGAGATCTGCTCTGATGCAGAAGCTGCAAGCTGGTCGTGACAGCCCAGGGAGCATCTGATATGCTGTTAAGGTAATGCTTTTGCTGACAGAGAATGAAGGAGATGCAGAAATTTGAAGGCAATTGTGTGTGCAGACAGAAACTGGGGGATTGGCAATAACGGAAAGCTTCTGGTGAGCATTCCCTCAGATATGAGGCATTTTCGCGACACGACAATTGGACATGTGGTTGTGATGGGCAGGAGGACCTTTGATGCTCTGCCGGAGGGAAGACCACTGCCGGACAGGATTAACATCGTTTTGTCCGGTGATGCGGATTTTCATCCGGAGGGAGTGACTGTTGTCCGAAGCAAAAAAGAACTTCTGGAATGTCTTCGGTCTTATGATACAGATGATATTTTTATTATTGGCGGAACATCTGTTTATGAACTGATGCTTCCATATTGCAATGAGGCCCTTGTTACAAGAATTGATTTTGCCTACCAGGCAGACCGCTACTTTCCAAATCTGGACTATATGCCGGAATGGGAAATGTCAGATGAAAGCGAGGAGCAGACCTGCTTTGATATAGAATTTGTGTTCCGCACCTATCGGAGGAAGTACCATACGGCTTTCCCTGAGTGAAAGACCGGGTATACAGAAAGGATTACAGGTCATAAACATATGAAGACAAAAACTGTACGTATTGGAAACAGGGTCATCGGAGGGGGGAATCCGATCCTG
>JBJEMO010000041.1:0-20491 GCA_051879715.1 Bilifractor sp. | reverse complement strand
GTAGTGGAAAAATAAAAAGATCCCTATATCAATAGCGACATAGGGATTCATAAAAATATATCATTTGAGAGATGCTTTGATTTTTGATAAAGACGCGGATACATTTCTGAGCTGAGGTACGGTAATCTGTTTCAATGGCTTTCCATCTGTGAGAAGATATCCGTGACCACGAAGCTGTGGTTTGATCTGGTCTGAAAGGTCGGGGAAGACCATCCTTTTTGATTCGGGACTCAAATTCCCCAAACCGACAACATTACCAAAGTTGTCCCTTCCGGTGAGTTGGGAGGCATCTGCCCTCTGCATTGTCAGGATCACAAATATAAGGCATCCACGGCCGAGCATGAGTATGGAGGCAAGCTTCTGTTTTGCTGCGTCCTGATCTTTTTTTGACGTAAAAGAACTAATGAAACCTGCCCATTCATCAACAATAAGAAATAATGGATCGAAGTCAGATGAAGGATTCGCCATTCTTTCCTGCAGAATGCCATAAGCCAAATTTAATGCTTCTATCACGGCATTATTCATGAAATAATGCTTGTAACCTATGAATGACTGAAAATCGATTCCTTTGAAGTCGGCAAGCAAAATTGTGCCTTGTTTGGCTGCCAGCTGGGAGAGGATAAAAATCAATGCATATGTTTTTCCGGTGATTATCCAGATCCCGACGGGGCAACAATCAGGAGATGGGGCTGGGAGGCGAAGTTAACTCGTGCTCTCAGAATTACAAAGCCATGTAAAGCCATTGTATCGACACCTACAGTAAAGGAAAGATCATAATTCATCATCATATACCTCCTTTGGAGCAGCTGGCTGTGGATTATCACGGTGGTAAGCCATTTGAGCATATTGGGCCGCATGCATAGATGCGATATATAGCAGATCAAAGGTGATCAGGTGGTTGTCAATGGTTACCTGATCAAGATAGATGCTGGGCAAAATAAGTTTAGGGTTGACCGAATAGGCGTTATAGAGTCCGATAATCCCATAATTCCTTAATTCAGATGTTATATATGATTGCAAAATGCTTCTCAGTTCAGATCCGGTGATATCTATCTTGTCAGACAGAATCAACTGGTATTGGTAGAAACTGCATCCATGACGGAAGGTGACGGACTGGCCGTTAGGCGTTAAGGATGCTGGATCTGATCCTATTGGCAGGTTAAGAAACTCTTGGTTTCTGCGAAGCACAGTATATAGAAACCCTTGTATGATTGCATAATTAGAAGAGATGTTCTTTTGTTCAAGTTTCTGTTCAAGGTGCAGAGCTGTATTGTGCAGAAAAGTCTGAATTTCCGATCGACTGACATAGTGTAAGATTGATATGGCAACTCCAAACAGAATGCTTCCCACACTTACCAGTATGCTATACCAAATTACGGAAAGCAGGATTGAGTGTATGATGTTCAAATAACCTGATTCAAAGCCTATGCAGATGATTAAAATTGCAAAGAAAGGGAAGTAAAGCAGTATCCATAGTGCTCTTCCTTTCGGACTTTCGGCATATTCAACAAGCTTCTCTAACAATGACTGTTTCATAACTATTACCTCCTCAAATGTGTTTGTATCCAAGCAAAGTCAAAGTTCCAAATGAATTCAGATATAGAGACAACGAGACAGGATCTGAAAGCCGTGTATCATTTTGTATAGTGGTTACGAGATCTTCATCAGGAATATCTGCTTCGTAAATCTCCGAAGACCCCAACGGTCTGAATTCCAAGATGAAATGACTTCCTGAATGGGAACAGCTTCCTGATAAAAATACTGCAAAAGCGACTTGCGAAAATTGCATAACATTCATCTCCTTTATTGACTTGATTTATGCTCTTATTTTTGCACCCAAATAATGACAAATATGTCAATATTGATTATTTTGTTTGAATATCTAACGATATTTTTATAAGCAAAGTTTCTTATTATTAGTATTTAGAATAGGTCATACTTGGCAAAATTATTTACAATACCAATGATCGCTGTTATAATTTAGTCTATATTGATGTAGTGAAATTTTTTGTCTGCACAAGGAAAGGATAGGAGACGACTCATATGAAAAAAACAATGAAAACACTTATTGCAGCCGCAGCGGTTACGACTGTATTGGGGGGGTAGCAACTGGTACCGAGACTGTATTTGCAGATGAGCTTGACAAAGATATTCCGGTTGAAATACAAAAGCAGGCAGTAGATACTACTGTTCAGGCACCTGCAACAACACTTGATGAAGCAACTTCTAACAAGGAAACAACTGATGCTGTTTATGATGCAGCTCAGACAGCTGACAATGAAGCAGCTCAGGCTGTGGATGATGCACAGGGTGCTGTTAGTGATGCTGTGAATACACAGATAGAGGCAGAACAGAATGTATCTAATGCAGATCAGGCAGCTCAGGAAGCATTTGATAGTGCCAAGGAAACTGCTGAAGCAGAACATGCTGAAGCTCAGGCTAATGCAGATGCAGCTCAGGCTAATGCAGATGCAGCTCAGACTGCAGTAAATGATGCAAAGGCTGAAGCTGATGCAGCTGATAAGGCTGTTACGGAGAATCCTTCTATTGAGGATACTCAGGCAGCTGTGGATGAAGCCCAGGACGAAGCTGATAAGGCAGGTGCTGAGGAAGCTAGTGCTGAGACTGAATATAATGATGCACAGAGTCAGGCTGAGAATGCTCAGGCAGCTGTAGATGCTGAGAACCAGAAGGTTGATGATGCTAGTAATGCAGTTATTGATGCTCAGGGTGCAGTTAGTAATGCACAGAACGAAGCTGAGACAGCTGATAATGCTGAAAAGAATGCTGAGGGTGCAGTTAAGGATGCTCAGGGTAAAGTAAATACAGCTTCGGGTGCAGTTGATGATGCTCAGGGTGAAGTAAATAAAGCTCAGGCTGAAGTAAATACAGCTCAGAGTAATGCGGATAAGGCTCAGAGTGAAGTAGATAGTACAAAAACTTCTTCCGATAATGCCGATAAGGAAGTAAATAATATTGAAGCTGATGAGAAAGCTGAACAGTCTAAGATTGACGAAGCCAATAGGGTAATTGCTGATGCTGATGCAAAGATCACTGAAGCCCAGGAAGCATCATCTAAGGCAGATGCTCAGCAGAAGGTAGTTGATGATGCCAATACTAAGGCTACTGAAGCTCAGGGTAAGGTTAATGACCAGCAGAAGGTAGTTAATAATGCTAAGGCAGCATATGACGATGCAGAGAAGGCTCTTGAAGCAGCTAAGGCAGCTTATGATGAGGCTGTTGCTAATAATGTAGGAGCTGATAAACTTGCTCAGCTTGAAAAAGAGTATGAAGATGCTAAGGCTAAAGTAAATAAATTATCAAAAGAGGTAGAAGGCTTTAATGAAGAATTAAAAAATATAGAGGAATATAGAGATTCGAAGCAAATCAATTTTGAACAGTCAAAGAAAGATATTCAAAGACCTGAAGTGCAGGAACTCATTAATAAGATTATGGAAGCAGCAGGTTCAGGATATAATCTTTATCTTAAAGATGGAACTCTTGATTATAATCTTTTGAATCAACTTGCTTTTAATCAAGCTCAGAAAGCAAAAGCAGCACTTCCAGCAGCTGAAGCAAAGTTAAATGAAGCAAAAGCTAAGGCAGATAAACTTTCTGTTACTGAAGCACAGAAGGCAGTAGACGAAGCTCAGAAAGCATACAACATGGCAAATAGCTATGTGAGATTTCTTGAGTATCTTGATTCTACCGGTAAGGATCCTACCGCTAAGGCAGCTCTTGCACTTTTTAAAGAAGGTAAAGATATTACCCATTCAATGGGTATTGGCCCATCTGATTCTGATGAGTTCAATGCTAAAATTGTTCAGTTTTTATCTGAATCTAATCTTGGTGCTAAGTATGATGCAACTAATCTTGAAAATGTACAGAGAGCACTTGATTATATAAAAGAAACCAATGATCTTAGAGCACAGGAGGGTACTGATCCACTTCTTGCTAGTGTTGGTGAGATTGTATATCTTAAACCTTATTGTGTAAGTAGCTTTCTTATGGTTTTAAGCCAGTTAGAAGCAAACCATATTGAATTTGATCCCGCAAATAATTATAATCATACATCGGGTTTTGGTAGCAACATTGGGTTTGTAGACGATTTCAGAGATCCATATACTTATTTTTACACTAAAGAAAAAAATGGTCAGAGTAGTAAAAAAGGTCATTACCAAAATATTTGTTCCGCTCAAAATAATATAACGGGTGTTGGGGTATCTGTTCAACATGACTATAAATATAGCACCACAAACGAATATGATATGCAAGCTGTTTCTCAATGTTTTGATGTAGGTAATGTTACCACTTCTCTTTCTTATGAAGAGTACAGAGCTTTGTTTGATGAGTTTATGAATAGTGATGCTCATAAAGCAGAGGTAGCTAGTACAAAGGCAGCTCTTGATGCAGCGAAGGCAGCTCTTAGCAGTGCTATTTCTGACGAAGAAAAAACTCAGGCTATTAAAGATCTTGAATCAGCGCAGGCTGAATATGATTCTCTGAAGGAGAGAAGTTGTTGGTCAAAGAAATATTATCAGTGCAATAGTGATGGAGAAGTATTCGAAACTTATGATGAATATAAAAACCATTTTTTGAATCCTCCTTTTAAAGCTACACTAACACACTCTTGGACTACGGTTAAGTTAATTCCAAATGAATACCTTATTAGTTATAGAACAAATTATCTTGGTATTGCTACTCTAAATATACAAATAAATGTACATAATGGTATTATCGCAGATATAAATAAAGAATACAACACTGCAAAAGCAGAAGCAGACTCTAAGAAGGCAGAACTTGATAGACTTAAGGCTTCTGCAACGACTGATGCTGATGTAGCGGCTAAGAAGAGTGATCTCGATACGGCTCAGGCTAAGTTTGATACAGCTAGTAAGGCTTATAGTGAGGCTAAGAGTCTGCTTGAGGCTAGAAAAGCTGATCTTAGTACTACCAGAACTAATGCTAGTAATGCTCAGGCTGAACTTACAAGGTTGAAGGGTATTAATGCTCCAAGTGTAATTTCTGAGAACACCACGAAGAAGAATAAAGCTGAGGATACTCTTAATAAAGCTACTAGCAAGAAGAATGAACTTGATACTAAACTTGCTCAGGCTAAGGCTGACGCTGTTGCAGCCAATGAGGCATATAAGAAAGCTCATGATGCACTTAATAAAGCTAGGGAAATCCTTAAGGGTAAGCAGAGTGTACTTGCTGAGGCTGAGGCTGATCTTGCAACCAAGAAAGAAGCTTTAGAGAATGCCAATAGTACACTTGAGGCTAAGAAGGCAGATCTTACTACTGCTGAGGAAGCAGCTAAGAATGCCCATGATGCTCTTAGTAAGGCTCAGGCAGTACTTGATGATGCTGAGGCTAGGAAGGCTGAGGTAGATGAGAACCATAAAAAGGTTGCTCCTGCTCTTGAGGATGCACTTAAGAATGCAAAGGATAACCTTACTAAAGCAAATGACAAACTTAATAAAGCCATTGGTAAGCTTTTTGAAGCAAATGAGAAGCTCGCTGAGGCTGAGGGTGCTCATACTGCAGCAGTAGATAGAGTTAATGCTCAGACTAAAGCACATGCTAAGCTTGATAAGGCGAACAAGAACCTTGAGAAAGCACAGGCTGAACTTGGTAAGGCTAAGGAGGCTCTTAATGCAGCAAAGGATAAGGTTGCTAGAGCTGAGGCTCTTCCGGAGTACAGGGGTAGTGATACCGAGACTGTAGAAGATTCTGATTTCGCTTATCTCAATGATCTTGTTCAGGCTGTAAGAGATGCAGAGGATGCTCTTGATAAGGCTAAGGCAGGTGTTGAGACAGCAAAGGCTAATCTTGAAAAGGCAGAAGATGAGAAAGCGAAGACTGATGAAGCTCTTATAAAGGCTATCATTGATAAGGCTTACAACGATGCAGTATATGAAGGATTCGTTACGATTCTTGATGGTAATAATGCAGTATATGTGAAGGGTAGCAAGGATGGCATCAAGGTATCTGCAAACGGTAAGTTTAAGTACTTTGTAGGTCTGTATGTAGATGGCAGGTATGTTGATCCCAGCAACTATACTGCAGTAGAAGGATCTACGGTAGTAACCTTCAAGCCGGAGTATCTGGATACGTTGAGTGTTGGAACTCATACTGTAACCTTCGATTATGATGGGGTATATGATGGTAAGGATGATACTGGTGTAGATTCTATTCTTATTGTGAAAGAAGCACCAAAAGCTGTAGCAGAGAAGCCTAATGGTCAGACGGTAGTAACAAAGGTAAAGATGGATGCTTCAGGATCCGGAGTATCTACATATACAAGCACCACAACAACGGTAGTTAGCAATAATCCTGATACAGGTGATACAAGCAATGCAGCAGCTTCGGCAGGTGTGATGGCAAGTGCAATGCTTGCTGCTGGATATCTGGCAATCTTTAAGAAACGTAGAGCTAGATGATATAAAAGTTAATGACTTTGTGGGTGCTATGGAAAACTGTAGCACCCACTTGATTTGACAGGGTAGATAGTATGCAGAAATTCAGGAATCCTGAAGATCAGACGTGGGCAGAGGCGCTGCAATATCTTGGAATGGAATGCTTGTATAGAAAGAGAAGCTATAAGCTTAATGCTGACATTTGCTTTATTCCTGATTTTGTAATGGATTCTCCGGCAACGGTCATTGTTGTGGCATCGAATAATCCTTCTGCAGGGCTATATGAAATAGAAGAATTTCAACGAAAACATTCTGATATATTAATTGTTATTGCTGAGGATGAAGGAAAGTTTCATGCGTTAAATGAAAAAAGAAGCAACACCTTTATTAAAAGATGTGATTTTTGTGGAAAGGTATTTTTTGAGAAAGGTGAGGGCTCCGAATGCCCCATATGCAAAAAAAATACAAGTATTATAGTGTTAGATGGTGATAAACAGATGTATTTTTGCTGACCGAAGATCGAAAAGATCAAAATGAGACACTTTTTGAGACACTTGGAAAATGGATACTCGGAAAGCCTTGTCCTTTCTGTATTTTTTTGACCACGTGGTTTTCGAATCCCGTCTCGCGCTCGGGTAAAAGCTCTGAATCCATGGTTGAATGGTATTCGGAGCTTTTTATTTACAACACTCCGGTATGCTGACAGAAGCTGCAATTTGTGATAATATGAAGTCAAATCTACAGAGTTTTTGCTTTACTTGTGAAGCTCTGTGATACCAGCGGGAGGCACAGGTTTCAGCAGTACTTTAAGGCAGCTGCAGCAGGTGGTACAGGCATCTGGATGCAGAGAAGAAGCTGGTTTTCGGTAACAAAGTTCAGTTACACACTTCCGGGAGGATTAAGAGTATGTACGATGTAACAGCGATGGGAGAGTTATTAATTGATTTTACGCCCTGTGGCACCAGCGAGGCAGGAAGAACGTTGTTTGAGCAGAATCCCGGAGGTGCACCGGCAAACGTGCTGGTAGCTATGTCCAGACTGGGTATGAAAACCGCTTTTATCGGAAAGGTCGGAGATGATATGCACGGCCGTCTGCTCAGGAAGACATTGCAGGAAAATAATGTGAATACGGATGGTCTGGTGGTGGATCCGGATTATTTCACCACCCTGGCTTTTGTTACGCTGCATGATGGAGAGCGGGAGTTTTCTTTCGCCCGTAAACCGGGAGCAGATACAATGATCCGTGCAGACGAAGTAAACATGGACGTCATCAACCAGACAAGGATTTTCCATTTCGGATCACTTTCTCTTACAAACGAACCTGCTAGAAGCGCCACAATTTTTGCGGTTGAACAGGCAAAGAAGGCCGGCGCCATTATTTCCTATGATCCCAATTATCGTGCACCCCTCTGGAAGAGTGAAGAGGAAGCAAAGCAGCAGATGCGCTCCGTTGTCAAATATGTGGATATCATGAAGCTGTCTGATTCAGAGACTGCTCTTCTGACAGACGTGGAGGACCCCTATGAGGCGTCGGAAATCCTTCTGAAGCAGGGAGTCAAGTGTGTCGTGGTAACGCTCGGCAGAGATGGTGCTATGCTCAGGACCAATAAGTTCGTTGTCAAGGCACCTTCCCAGACCAGAAAGGTCGTAGATACGACCGGTGCAGGAGATTCCTTCTGGGGAGGACTGCTTTCCAGATTCGCGGAGTATAAGGTAAAGCCGGAGGACCTGGATCAGAATCAGGCAGCTGAATTTATCAGGTTTGCCAATATTGTTGCCGGTCTCTGTGTAGAGAAGCGTGGTGCCATTCCAGCCATGCCTTCCCGTGCGGATGTCATGCAGCTGTTCAACCTGAAGCTTGACAAATTCTGAATTGCAGTTCAGTTAGCCGGGCGAAGTATTACAGGCAGGTGCCTGGCATTGACAATGCACATTGCAGCATCAGATAAATAGCATAGATAAATTATGATATTATAGTCCAAAAGACAGATGGCGAAGATCATGAACAGACAGAACAATAGAAAAAAACCTGACCGGAAAGAGCGATTCGAACGAAAGCGCCGGATAATAGCCGG
Source organism: Bilifractor sp. (assembly GCA_051879715.1). Taxonomy (GTDB): domain Bacteria; phylum Bacillota; class Clostridia; order Lachnospirales; family Lachnospiraceae; genus Bilifractor. Next base: position 11,997 of record JBJEMO010000041.1, on the reverse strand, counting down.
AGTTATTGCTCTTGTACTTGTATTTTTTATGATTATTACGCTTGTCGTCCCCGCAATGGCTGCGGAGAATGACAGCACTGCAGAAGGAAAGGAGGCGGTCACCCTGGAAGCGGTGGCCGTCTCTTCGTCTTCAGATAATGCTGATCGCAAAGAAATTACTTCCTCTGATGCAAACCAGAAAAAATATGGCATTTACATTGACAATATCAATGTGACAGATATGACCAGAAGCCAGATGGAGACAGCAGTATCAGAGAGAATGAAAGAGCTGTCAGATGATGTAATTGTGCTGTATGCAGGTGAGAACCAGGTAAGAACCACTGCCGGAGCACTGGGTCTGACTTATACCAATACGAATGTGATTGATGAAGCACTTTCCATTGGGAGAAAGGGAAATATTTTCAAAAGATTTCTTGCAGATCAGCAGCTGGAAAGCGGGGGTCCGATTGTGCTGGATCTGGATTTTGCCGTATCCAGGTCGGATGTAAGTACTGTTCTCGCCAAAAATGTGGATGCACTCAACTGTGATCCGCAATCAAACGGTATCGTACTCAATTCGGACAATACATTTACACTCACAGATGGAAAAACCGGTATTGCCGTCAATAATAAGGCATCTGTACAGAAGATCATGGACTATATGGAGAATGACTGGCATGGCGGGGAAGGCGGCGTCACGCTTGAATACAGTACCACAGAATTTTCAGATCAATCTGCAGAGCTTGCAAAGATTACGGATCTGCTTGGCAGCGCCACAACGGCTTACCAGACCGGAAATGTCAACCATGATACCAATGTGGAGCTTGCGGCTGAGCATATTAACGGCACAGTTCTATATCCCGGTGAGGAATTTTCTGCAGAAAAGGTCATTGGCCCTACTACAAAGGAGTACGGTTTCCTTCCTGGCGACACCTATGAGAACGGACAGGTGGTTGAGACCTATGGTGGAGGTGTATGCCAGGTCACCACAACGTTGTATGATGCTGTACTGGAGGCGGAGCTTGAGGTTACAGAGCGTCATAACCATTCATATCTGGTCTCGTATGTGGATCCGGGTATGGATGCATCGATCTCAGAGGGACTGATGGATTTCTGCTTCAAGAACAGTACTTCTGCACCGATTTACATTCAGGCAGTGACAAAGGATGGATATCTGACCTTCCATATTTATGGTCAGGAGACCAGAGCTGCAAACCGTACCATTCAGTTTGAAAGCAAAACCCTCAGCACGACTGAAGTTGAGACAGAATATGAGATGGATGATACCCAGTCCTATGGCAGCATCACCGTATCCGGAGGCGTACAGGGTGTAGAGGCCGAGCTGTATAAAGAGATCTATATTGATGGGCAGTTTGATTCTGAAGAACTGGTCAATCAGAGCAGTTACTCGATGATGCCGATCACATACACGATCGGTACCAAAGATGCTGACAGCGAAACCCTGCAGGCGATTGAGCAGGCAATTGAAACCGGAGATCTGTCTACGATTCAGGCGGCTGTTGGAAATGGATCAGTTGTAGAGACTGAGGTGAATGAGAATTAGGGAACCCGTACTGTTTACAATATTCGTAACATTCAGTAGCAGACAGGATATAAAGGAACCATGCGGACAGGAAAAATTTCAGAAGCGGTACTAAAACGTTCAGTATTAAAACTTATAAAAAACAGCCATCCAGGCCATATTGAAGGACCGGACGCAGGAAAGGATGCCGCAGTGGTCCGCCCCGGCACAGCGGATACAGCCTGTGTGATCGCTGCATCCGTATCACCCGACATAGAGGCTTCACTGCCAGTGCGCGTGATGCTGGCTGTTCAGACGGCAGTCAATAATCTTGCTACGGAAGGCGCCACCCCTGTTGGGATAGAACTGCATATTCTGCTGCCGGATGAGGCGGAGGAGCAGGAGCTTAAGACAATCATGAAGGCAGCGGAAGATATCACGGAAAAGCTTGCAATTGTCATCCTGGGAGGGCATACAACCGTATGTCCCTCTGTTCGGCACAGTCTGATTACCGTAACAGCGCTTGGAGAGCTTACTGCAGAATCCAGCCGTTCCTGTAAGATTTCAGATATATCAGATATGCTGTCCGGCGGTTCACCAGATCATTCCTGTTCTGATTATGCAGGTAAGGAGCTTGTTGTCACCAAATCTGTCGGTATGGCTGCGGTCATGCTTCTGGCCGGTGAAAAAGAGCAGGAACTCTCAGAACAGTTTACACAGGATATTACTGAAGTGCCGATGCACTTTCTGGATGACCTTTCTGTACTTCCGGAAGCAGGCATAGCCTGTCAGGATAGTGGCACCCTTCTGATGCATGATCTGTCTGAGGGAGGCATCTTTGGAGGGCTATGGGAGATGGCGCAGAGAGCCGGCACTGGTCTGGATATACAGGTGCGTCAGATTCCGATCAGACAGGAAACTGTAGAGATCAGTGAATTCTTTGATATGAATCCCTATCAGAGCCTGTCCCAGGGATCTCTGCTGATTCTGACAGAGAATGGTGAGGAACTTGTACAGAAGCTGACACAGGCAGGTATAGCTGCGACGGTGATCGGACGGACGACGAGGGACAATGCCAGGATTCTCCGCAACAGAGATGAGATCCGATACCTGGACAAGCCACAGCAGGACGGGATATACGCGGTTCTCTGATGCGGATAAGCTTTTATCAAATTCAGGTATCGAGACACAGTATTTCTTTTTGCTGCGTTGGATTCACTCAAATGGGTTTACTCGGGACGTTCCTGGTCAGAAGCCTGTGTAATCGTAGTGATCACACTCATATCCTCCGGTGCCAGCTCCAGGGAGAAGATAAATTCCGTGCCGACTCCTTCTGTGCTGACAACGGTGATGGTCTGCTGATGCTGATTGATGATTTCTTTTACGATGGACAGACCCAGTCCATTTCCCTTTCTTTCTCTTCCCCGTGATGCATCGCTCTTATAAAACCTGTCCCATATTTTGTTCAGAGAAGCTCTGGGTATGCCGCATCCATGGTCCCGCACGGTGCAGAATACCTTGTCATGGCGGATATCGCTCTCCAGAGCTATGACAGAACCATCTTTGCTGAATTTAATTGCATTATCGATCAGATTATAGAGGACCTGCTGGATCTTTTCCCGGTCGGCCACCACGTGCAGGGATTCACCGGTCAGCGTAAGCTGAAACGAAATCTGCCTTGGTGTACAGATTCCTTCAAAGGAAGCAGCCGTATTCCTGATCTCCTCATTGATGTCGAATATGGAAAAGTGCAGCAGGTTTTTCTTCTGGTCCATACTGTTCAGGGTCAGAATGCCATTGGTCAGTTTGGTCAGACGTTCTGTCTCATTCAGGACGATCCGGAGATAACGCTCCTGCATTTCTGGCGGAATGGTACCATCCAGGATGGCCTCTACAAAGCCCTTGATCGAGGTGAGAGGGGAGCGGAAATCGTGGGACACATTGGCAATGAACTGTTTTTCATATTCGTCACTCTTGCTGATTTCATCAGACATCAGATTCAGAGATGCAGCGAGATGTCCCATTTCATCCTGTGCATTCACCCTGATATTGTACTTCATGTCACCCTTGGCAAATCTTTCTGTACCGGTGGTAATCTTTTTCAAAGGTCTGAGTACGGTGAAATACAGAAGGATAAAAACGGTCAGAAAAAGGCAATATACCATAATCATCAGAAGATGGACCCTTGCAAGCAGGCCTTCGCGAAGTTCTATGATCTTCTGCATATCCATATGAATTGCCACATAACCCCTGATATGCAGATTTGAGGTAATCGGGATCATGACGCTCAGGTAATCCGAGGAAAAATAATTGAAAAAGCGTCCAATGCTGTAATAATCGGAACCAAGTGCTACCGGGTCAAAATCCTCAAGCGTTTCCGGTACATAGCCGGACCAGGGCTCGCTGGTGTTCAGGTAGATGCTGCCCTTTGTGCTGACCAGCCAGATCTGACAGTCCTGATAGAGCGCAAGCCTTTTCAGGCTGTTATACAGATCCTCTGTCTTTGTGTCATCCGTTGTACCGGAATCAGATGCAGATGAGGCGGGGTATGTCAGTATGGTCTTATCTTCTGCAATATTTGATGCCTCTTCATACAGATTAAGACTCTCATATGCAATGATTTTTTTCTGGATCATATAGGATCCGGCAGAGGAAATAATAACAAATACTGCCAGTCCGATCAAAATATAGACCAGGATAAATTTATAAATGATTTTATGGCTGCGCATGGTATAAACTCCAGCATTTCTTAAAATCCTGTCAGGGTCATCGGATGACTGCCGGTAACTCAATGCTTCAGAATTTCAAATTTATATCCGATTCCCCATACCGTGGATATCAGCCAGTATTCGCTGCCGCTGATTTTCTCCCGGAGTCTCTTGATGTGCACATCAACTGTGCGCGTATCGCCGATATATTCATATCCCCAGATGTGGTCCAGAAGCTGTTCCCTCGTGAATACCTGGTTTGGTGAAGAAGCCAGAAAGTACAGGAGTTCCAGCTCCTTGGGCGGCATCTCAACATGTGCACCCTTATAGGTCACCGAATAATTTGTCAGATTGATGGACAGATCCGGATATTCCACCAGCTTGATGGGCCTGGTAACGGTATCCGAATCTGCCGGAACCTGTGCGTTCTGAAATCTTCGAAGTACAGCCTTGACACGCGCTACAAGCTCCTTGCTGTCAAAGGGCTTGATCATGTAGTCATCCGCACCGAGCTCGAGTCCCAGAACCTTATCAAATACCTCTCCCTTTGCAGAGAGCATGATAATCGGGACCTTTGAAATGTGCCGGATTTCTCTGCAGACCTCATAGCCATCTATACCGGGCAGCATGAGGTCCAGCAGAATCAGATCCGGCTGAAAATCCGGAAAAGCCTTCAGGGCAGCCTCACCGTCATTTGCGATCCTGCAGGAAAAGCATTCCTTTGTCAGGTACAGGGAAATAAGCTCAGCAATATTGTTGTCATCATCTACAATCAGAATTTTCTGTTTCGCAGCCATCGCTGGTCTCCTTCCATATCAGATCTTACTTTTTGAAATTTACGATGGTAACGCCTGCGTCACCTTCTCCGTACTCGGCAAGATGAAAGCTGTCTACGTGCTTCTGTCTGCGAAGATAGTCATGGATTCCCTTGCGCAGCTTGCCGGTCCCCTTTCCGTGAATGATCCGGACACTGTTCAGATGTGCAATGTATGCATCATCCAGATATTTATCAAGCTCCGCGATTGCTTCGTCCACTGTTTTGCCAAGCACATTGATTTCCGGTGATACCTGCATTGCTTTTGCCATCCTGACCTTTCCGGTACTGGTCCTGGATAATTGCTTTGCAGTAATAACCGGTTCATCCACCAGCTCCAGATCACTGATATGCACCTTTGTGCGGATGATACCGCAGCGCACAAAGAGATACCCTTTACTATCAGGATGTGAGCTCACGGTGCCGTTCAGATTCAGGCTTAACACATGGACAGCGTCTCCGAGCTGGAGATCACCGGGCTTCAGTTCCTTCTTCGGACGTGCAGCCGGCCTGATTGCCATCTGACTCTCAGTTTTGCTCATCTGTTTGCGCAGATCATTCCGCTTGCGTTCCATCTCACTGGAGTTGATTGCATTCTTACCGAATTTGCGGAAATCCTTCATCGTCTGGTCCGCATAATCCTTTGCCTCCTGCAGGATGCGATGGGCGTCCTCATTCGCCTTATGGATGATCTTTTCCTTCTGCTGGTCCAGGGTTTTTTCTCTGTTTTTCAGATCTGCCTCACGCCGTGAAAGCTGTTCCTTCTCATAAACGATGGCCCGCTTGTCATTCTCCATCTGGACCCGGTTCTGTTCCAGTGTTGTGAGTACATCCTCGAAGGATTCGTCCTGTTCACTGATCTGCTGTTTAGCACTGTCAATGATATAGGAGGGCAGCCCCAGCTTCTGGGAAATCGCAAACGCATTGGATTTTCCGGGTACACCGATCAGAAGACGGTAGGTAGGCCGGAGTGTCTCCACATCAAATTCACAGGATGCGTTTTCAACGCCCGGTGTGCGCAAGGCGAAAATCTTCAATTCACTGTAATGTGTGGTTGCCATCGTGCGGATGCCCTTATCATGAAGATAGGAGAGTATGGCGATGGCAAGCGCGGCACCTTCTGTGGGATCCGTGCCGGCACCGAGCTCATCAAAGAGCACCAGGGAATGCCGGTCCGCTTTTTCCAGGAAGCTCACGATATTGGTCATATGTGAGCTGAAGGTGGAAAGCGACTGTTCTATACTCTGTTCATCTCCGATATCTGCGTAGACCTCAGAAAAAACAGCAAGCTCTGAGTGGTCCCGGGCCGGAATGTGCAGACCGGACTGCCCCATCAATGTGAGAAGGCCAACCGTCTTCAGAGAGACAGTCTTACCACCGGTATTGGGTCCGGTCACAATCAGCAGATCAAAATCCTTCCCCAGATTCACATCAATGGGAACCACCTTGTGCCTCTCGATCAGCGGATGTCTGGCTTTCCGGAGATCAATGCGGCCTTCTGTATTCAGGACCGGACGGGTCGCGTGCATTTCGAGCGCAAGCGCTCCTCTGGCAAAAATAAAATCCAGCTCTGTCATGGTCTGCATATCGCAGGAAAGGTCTTCGATATGCTCAGCCGCAGTGCTGCTCAGATTGGCGAGAATGGCTTCAATTTCCTTCTTTTCCCGGATTTCCAGTTCCCGGATATCGTTGTTCAGTTTTACGACGGCCATCGGCTCAATAAAGAGGGTCGCGCCGGTGGAGGACTGGTCATGCACCATGCCGGGTACGCTGCCCTTATTCTCGGCTTTTACGGGCAGACAATATCTGCCATCACGCATAGTGATAACAGCATCCTGAAATGCACTGCGCATCGGACCGTTGATCATGCTGGTCAGACTGGCGTGGATTCTTTCCTCGCAGACACCGATCTGTCTGCGGATATTTTTGAGTGCGGGACTGGCGTCATCCGCCATCTCATCCTCGGAGAGTATGCACCTGCGGATTTCAGAGGACAGAGGTGTCAAAGGCTCCAGCATAGCAAACAGCGGGTCCAGAGAATCCTCCTGTGTTTCATTGTTTTCATGACGGCTATAGGATTTTACACGGGCTGCATTTTCCAGCAGACCGGCAATATTCAGCAGCTCCTCCATAGAGAGGGCGCTTCCGATCTCCAGACGTTTCAGAGATGGGCCAATATTTCTGGTATTGCCGAATGAAATATTACCCTTACGGATCAGTCTGGAGAGTGCATCAGATGTTTCCTGCTGCATACTTCGTATTTTGCTGATGTCAGCAGTCGGGAGCAGCTCCTTGCATTTGCTGCGTCCCGGGTCACTGGTCGCATGTGCAGCCAGCCGGTTCAATATCTTTTCATATTCCAGTATTCTTAAAGCGCGTGTATTCATCGGGTATTTCCTTACTATTTTACTTCATTTTCCTTTTCCTGTTTATCATACTCTAAAAATGAAATTTAAGAAACCTTAAGAGCCAAAAACAGCCAAAAATCCAGAGATCCGGTATTAAATTGCAGGATATATTCATAAATTGTTCATATGTATTTGATAAAGTAAATATTCATGTAGAAAAATATTCCATGCACCGGCTCCGATGCGGGATCCGGTGTGCATTATGGAGAAGGCATATGGACGACGAAAGATTCAATACACATACGGAAGACCGTGTTGGTGGTGAAAAAGAAGATAAAGTATCTTCCGGGCCATACGGATCCGGAGGCGGAACAGAAGGTCAATCCGGGGAAGAACCAGAAAAGTCTTACCAGTTCATGCATCAGGTGATACGCAAAAAGCCCCGGAACCGGAAGGCAGAAGTTGTGCGTGTTCTCTCGGTTCTGGGAATCGGCATCATTATTGGTGTGGTTTCTGCCTTTGTACATGCAGGTCTGTATCCGGTAGCAAAGCAGATACTTGGAAGAGATGATGAGAAGGTCACAATTCCTTCAGACAATAATAATACGGATGCTGAGGCATCCCTTTCTGCTTCATCTTCGAGCAGCCGTTCTTCAGAGTCAGTATCTTCAGAGGCGGTATCATCGTCTGTTTCAGATACAGTCTCTGCATCTATGGAAGCAGGTATCCAGAATGCCAGTTCCGGTACCAATACAACCGGAATGTCCGGACAGGAGGACGCAGAAGGGACTGCGGCACAGGAAACATCAGAATCCGGGGAACAGTCTGCAGGTGCTGCGGAAAATGGTGGGTCGACCCAGGAAGAGAATCCGAATGGAAAGATTACACTGGAACAATATCAGCAGCTCTATCAGGAGATGATCAGGAATGCGGATAATGCCAAAAAGTCTCTGGTAGAAGTGATCAGCATTACGAGTCAGCTTGATTATTTCAATGAGGATTATCAGACCCAGAAGCAGGTCGCAGGAATTCTTGTTGCTCAGACAGATGACAGCTATTATATTCTGACAGAGAACAGCATCCTGGATGGGGCAGAGAACATCATGGTAAAATTCAGCGACGATACACTGGCGCAGGCAACACTTCGAAAGGCTGACACAGATACGGGCCTGGCAGTGCTTTCTGTCAATGCATCAGACGTAGGCGAGGCAACGAAAAACGCTGTTTCAACTGCTCCTCTAGGCAATTCCAATACTGTGAAGCAGGGAGACCCGGTGCTTGCGCTTGGAAATCTTATGGGATATAGTGATATCGTTGCAAATGGAAATATTACCTCCATCTCCAATAAAACTTCTGTGTTTGATGCTGAATACAGTATCCTTACTACAGATATTGAAGGCAGCACCTCTACAAGCGGAATTCTCGTCAACATGCAGGGTGAGATCGTCGGTCTGATCCCTCAGAATATGGCGGAAAACGGAAATACCCTTACAGCATATGCAATTTCTGATATCAAACCTCTCATTGAAAGGCTTTCCAACAATGAGTCGGTTGCCTTTCTTGGAATTAAGGGCAGAGAGGTTACGGAATCCCTGTCAAAGACAACCGGGATTCCGGTGGGGCTGCTGGTGACCGAAGTGGAACAGGATTCACCAGCTATGCTTGCAGGCTGCAAGGAATTTGATGTCATAGAGAATATTTCGGGAACAGAGATCCGGACAGTCACAGACCTTGAAAATCTTCTGGGAAAATTGAAGGCTAATAATGTGATCACCGTGACAGCCATGCGGCAGGGTGCAGATGGATATGCAGAGGTGACTTTCAGCGTCTCACTGGGAGAACGATAGGAATAAGGGAAGGACAAACAAAGATGTTATTCATACAGGAACTGAGTGAGGGAATGAAAATCAGCGGAATTTACCTTGTCAAATCCAAGAATTCCGCCACTACAAAGAACGGGAAGAATTACGAGAATGTTGTCCTGATGGACAAGACAGGGAATGTGGACTGCAAGATCTGGGAACCGGATTCTCCCGGCATCGAAGACTTTAATGCGCTGGACTATGTGGATATCATCGGGGATGTGTCCCGCTATAACGGGTCGCTGCAGGTTTCGCTGAAGCGTGTCCGGGTGGCGGGAGAGGGAGAATATAAACCCTCGGACTACCTTCCGACAACGGATAAGAATATTGATGAGATGTATAAAGTGCTGCTTACATTTGTCGACAAGGTAAAAAATCCTTATCTGCACAAGCTGTTGGAGCACTTTTTTGTAGAGGATGAGGAATTTATCCACAGATTCAAAAATGCTTCTGCCGCGAAGACAATTCACCATGCATTTGTGGGCGGCCTTCTGCAGCATACGCTGTATGTTACGAATCTGTGCTATTTCTTCACAAAATATTATCCGATTCTGAATGCTGACCTTCTGATCACTGCGGCGATCTGTCATGATATCGGAAAAACCGTGGAGATTTCCGCATTCCCGCAGAATGATTATACGGATGATGGTCAGCTGCTGGGCCATATCATGATCGGTGCCGAGATGATCCACGATACGGCAAGAACCATACCGGGTTTTCCACAGAAGCTGGAATCTGATCTGAAGCACTGCATTCTGGCACACCACGGTGAATACGAATATGGTTCACCCAAAAAGCCTGCCCTTGCAGAGGCGCTGGCGCTGAATCTTGCCGATAACGCAGATGCACGGATGGAGACCATGACTGAGCTCTTCAAGTCCAATGCACAGAAGCCGGCAGATGAATGGTTCGGATTCAACCGGATCTTCGAGTCAAATATCCGGAGAACAGGGAACCTGGATGATCTGAAGTGATTATTTGCGTACGTTCAGAAGCGCTTTTTTAAGTGCGTTTCGAGCAGGTTTTAAATCATCGCATTTATGACATTTATGAATGGAAGAATCTGTGGTTTGTAAATAGTGTGCATTCGTTTCGTCTGTTACTGTTCAGAGGTGTGTGCAGAGGACACTTCTCATTTGTCTGTTTCTGTCCGTAGAACTCACTCCAAAGGCCTGCATGAGAAGTGCCCTCCTGACACACCAGTGCACTGTAACTTTCGTCTTGTCCTGTATCAGACCTGACAGATTTAAGCGGAGAATATGGATTATAAGAAAAATGACAGTGTAACACTGGATATCACAGATATCGGCCAGGATGGCGCAGGTATCGGCAGAACGGAGGACGGATATACGCTTTTCGTGAAGGATACGGTGCCAGGAGACCGGATTGAAGCAAAGATCATGAAGGCGAAAAAGCATTACGGATATGGCCGACTCACAAAGATTCTTCTTTCGTCAGAGGATCGTGTGGAACCGCCATGTCCGACGGCCCGTCAGTGTGGCGGGTGCCAGCTTCAGATGATGTCCTACCCGGCACAGCTCGCCATGAAAGAACAGAAAGTGGAGAGTGACCTCAGGCGTATTGGAAATTTTCAGAATGTCAGCATTGAAAAGATCGTTGGTATGGATTCTCCCTATCACTACAGAAACAAGGCGATATTCCCCGTAGGGACAGATCGGAATGGAAAACCGGTTGCGGGATTCTATGCCGGACGTACCCATACGATCATACCTAATACCAACTGCATGCTGGGATGCCCGGAGAACCACGAGATACTCGAAAAAGTTCTTGGATGGATGCGGAAAAACCATATCCCTGCCTATGATGAGCAGACAGGAAGAGGACTGCTCCGTCATGTACTGATTCGCAAGGGATTTGCGACTGGGGAAATCATGATCTGTCTGATCATCAATGGCATTGAGGTACCGGCGCGAAGAGACCTTATACAGAGTCTGGAGGCTGTACCCGGGATGACGGGAATTACCTTCAGCAGCAATACAAAACGGACGAATGTCATCATGAACGGGCCTGTAAAGGCGATATGGGGCAAGGAGTACATTACCGACATTCTCAGGTCATCAAAGTACGGTATCCAGGTCTGGTATCAGATTTCTCCGGCCTCCTTTTATCAGGTCAATCCAATCCAGACCCAGCGGATTTACGAAAAAGTCCTGGATCTGGCAGACCTGACCGGCAAAGAAATTGTCATGGACCTTTACTGCGGAATCGGTACGATCTCTCTGTTTCTTGCACAGAGGGCGAAGCGTGTCATCGGCGTTGAAATCGTGGACCGGGCAGTAAAGGACGCCAGAAAAAACGCAGAAATAAATGGTATCGATAATGCGGAATTTTATTCCGGTAAAGCCGAGGAGGTAGTACCGGCCATCTATGAGCATGAGGGAATCCGTGCAGATGTGGCTGTTGTCGATCCGCCGAGAAAAGGCTGTGACGAAAAACTGCTCCAGACACTGATCAGCATGCAGCCGGAAAAAATCGTATATGTCAGCTGTGACCCCGCGACACTGGCGCGGGATTTGCGGGTGCTTGCGGATCATGGATTTTCGCTGCGGTATGTGCAGCCGTATGATCAGTTTTGTAATAGTGTTCACGTGGAAACGGTGGCATTGATGTCAAGAGTCGAGGGAAAATAGTCGCGAAAGCTAAAGTATACTGCGGTATTCGGACAGTTGGGCAAATTCGGCATCGGGGAGCGCATTTTACCGGACTCAACCAGCGGTAGAGTTGCAGGAAATCAACTTATGGT
>JBJEMO010000040.1:0-2896 GCA_051879715.1 Bilifractor sp. | reverse complement strand
CTCTGATCCATGCATGGCATCTTCTCAGGAAGGTGCCTTTTTACATAGCCAGACAATATTTCTAATCATTTTAAACGTATTTGTTGATTCAATCAATCATATGGTTTATGCTTGCGGTATAAGGAGATGCGATAAATGCGAATTGATGATGAATTGAAAATTCTGGCTGTGAAAACGGGTATGACCTTGACAGAGATGGGATGAAGAATGGATAAATCCCCGCAGGCATTCAGTCAGAAAATAAAACGTGGTACCTTCACGCTGGATGACTTGCAGGAGATTGCGCTGGTAACCGGAAGCCGGTTTGAGTGTGCTTTCGTTCTGCCAAATGGCGATCGTATCGAGATTGGAGGCAAAAGATGATCCGATATATCGAGGGCGATATATTTAAAAGTCCCGCTCAGGTCCTTGTGAATACCGTAAATACCGTTGGTGTCATGGGCAAGGGCATTGCTCTTGAGTTTAAGAAGCGCTATCCCGATATGTTTCAGGCTTACAGAGATATCTGTGATAAGCGAAAACTGAAAACAGGGTCATTGATGCTCTGTTATGAGCCTGATCATTGGATCCTGCTTTTTCCGACCAAGGAGCATTGGAGAAATCCTTCCCGGATAGAATATATAGAAGCCGGACTGGCAAAATTCTGCAGAACCTATGCGGAAAAAGGAATCACATCGGCAGCATTCCCGCGGTTGGGATGCGGAAATGGCGAATTGAACTGGTCTGATGTAAAGCCGGTCATGGAAAAATATCTTCAGGACCTGCCAATTGACATTTATATCTATCTGGGAACAGGCCCGGATCCACTTCCTGAGCATAAAAATCAGGAAAAAACAGTCAATTGGCTTCGGCAAAATGCAAGAGATATGTCTTTTCAAGGCCTGGAGGATGACATCCGGTATAATTGTTCCATTGTTCCATATCCTTTTATGTCTGGTCAGACAAGATGGGGCGTACTCTGGAAGGATGGACTTGTTTTTCAAAAGCAGGATGCAGAGTCCGAACCGGTTGAAATAGACGAAGACGCATTTTTTGAAATCTGGTCTAACCTTCGAAGTGACGGCTTTGCCCTGAAAGAAGAGGAAAACTCTCCACATCGTCTTGTCCTTGATCTACTGCTTTCTCTTGGATATGTTTCTAAGGTGAGAATTACAGATGGAAAGACTGGAGAAAAAACAGATGGTTATCAAATCAATGCCGGAGAAGGCCGGGTCTACGATTTGAAAGGACACACCGATGAGTTATAAAGAAATTATTTTGAATAATGAAAAGTTTGCTCTGGTTCGATGGTGGCCTCATTACGCATATCATTACACGGATATCCGGAATGCGGTCAGCATTTTGGAAAGCGGAATGCTTTATAGCCGGATGCAGGCAGAAGAACTTCATGTTATGCAGAACGATAATGCCAGCCGTCAGGTGATCGATATGACGCGACATGCGACAACATCTTATGTGCGGTTTTATTTCAGGCCATTGACACCCACGCAGTATTATAATGAGGGCTTTAAGCATCGCGACCTTCGATATGACGGTGATCCAAATGCAAATGTTCCGGTTCCTGTATTTTTCTTTTTTCACCTTGATAAACTTCTATCTGATCCGGAGACATGCTTCTCGGAGGGCTCAGAGGCAGGGGAAGGATGCCCTGTATTACAAGGCGAGGATGCATTTTCCAAATTGAATTTTGACATGATCTACAGAAATGGCCCATATCAATCCCAGAATCCAGTGGATAAAAAAAGAGAGGGATCTCTCAGGCAGTCAGAAATTTTGTATCCGGACAGGTATCCGATTGAAAATTCTTTGGCCGGAATTGTCTGTCGTAACGCCGAAGAAAAGACAACCTTTTTAAATCTGATTAAAGATAAAAGCAATAAACTGTTCTTCTATTGGCAGTCGCATATCCGGATTATGAATTCCGGTCTTTATTACAATAACGGATTATTCGTTGACAGCTGTTCTCTTCATGACAGGGATCTGAGTCTCTCGTTTTCCGATTCCTATCCAAGAAGGAAATATGCGGGTGAGCGGAATAAAGGCTTACAGATAAATACCTGCGTTCAATTCGAATGGCTGCATGGAAACGAGGTGCTGAATCGAAAGGAATTCGAAATAGGCATCAATTACCTGAATGCGGGACCGGTCGTTTTTCATGGAGTGCCGGAAATCAGGACGGCAAAGGAATTAGCCGTCAAGGTATTTATGGAAGGGAACCTGATGTGCTATCGGAAATTCTCCCTTCAGACTGGAGAATACTGATCTTGGATCTTACAGCTAATATCGGCGGCAGCTGCAAATGATCCTTTTCTCTTTTTTAGCAAAATCTAATAATCTGCTAAAATGAAGGCATAAACTTCTAACGACAAAGGCGAACTTCGGTGAACCGAAACAGATTCGGAATTCGAAAAAAGCCTGATGAAAAGCGACTTTCCTGTACATAGGTGAACACAGATGACAAAGGTTCAATGGTACTCCTAAGCGGAAGGTCGTGTGTTCGAATCACATCAGAGACGTTACGTAAAGGCGTGGAAGAATTCATTTGAAATTCTCCCATGCTTTTTTATTTCATCTAATAAATTCGGGGTTCGATTAGAGGACTGCTAACGAAACAGGGTATTTTTCTAACGGGCAGAGCTGCCCCGATGCGGCCGCTCTGCTAAAAATGGCGTAAGGTTCCCTGATTACCGGTGTATGTCTGTGTTTTTCTGTTGAAAGCGCACAGGTTCCGCCGGAAAGGACGAGGCTTCTGGCAGGATAGTGGGTACTCATGCCGCCCGAATTGACAGTTACATATTGAAAAGCCGCCTGTGCTCCGATAGTGTATTAGCGTCCAAACTCTTACTTTTTATCAGGATTCCGACGATGTGAACCACCTCCGAATCCATGCCAGCCC
>JBJEMO010000039.1:18839-20655 GCA_051879715.1 Bilifractor sp. | reverse complement strand
GTTACTCACTCCAAAGGCCTGCATGAGAAGTGCCCTCCTGACACACCAGTGAACCGTAACCTCTGCTGCCTGTTGTATCCGGCAGTTTTCCGTCTGCTTGAAATCTTACATACTTGAGGTTATAATTGATTCGCTGTAAAAGCAGAATGTAAAGGAGTACTCCATTATGTATACAATAAATTTTCAGAAGCCTTCTCATATACATTTTATCGGAATCGGCGGCATCAGCATGAGCGGTCTTGCCGCGATTCTTCTGAAGGAGGGTTTTACCGTATCCGGATCTGACTCCCATGAGTCCGAACTGACGGACCGTCTGGAAAAGGCAGGTGCAAAGATTGCCTACCAGCAGAGTGCAGCGAATATCACTGATGACATTGACGTGGTTGTATACACTGCTGCCATCCATCCCAGCAACCCGGAATACGCTGCAGCCGTGGATAAGAAAATCCCGCTGCTGAGCCGCGCACAGCTGCTCGGCCAGCTGATGAAGAACTACAAGGTTCCGATCTGCGTATCCGGAACCCATGGAAAGACAACAACCACCTCCATGGCTGCCCATATTCTCATGGCAGCGGATATGGACCCGACCATCTCCGTGGGAGGCATTCTGCCCCTGATCCATGGCAATTACAGGATTGGCGGCAATCAGACCTTCCTGATGGAGGCCTGCGAATACACGAACAGCTTCCTGAGCTTCTTCCCGAAGATCAGTATCATCCTCGACATTGACGCTGATCATCTGGATTTCTTCAAGGACCTGGATGATATCCGCAATTCCTTCCGTAAGTTTGCAGAGCTTCTGCCCGATGACGGTGTCCTGATCATCAACGCGGATGATCCTGCGTGCAAGATGATCACAAAGGACCTGAAATGCAAGATCATTACGTATTCCATGAGCAATAAGGGCGAATATACCGCGGATCTTGTAACCTATGACAAGCGTGGAAACGCTTCCTTCCGCGCCCTGTATCAGGGTGAGCCTATCGGAAACTTTTCTCTCCAGGTTCCGGGACAGCATAATGTAAGCAATGCTCTGGCAGCCATTGCCCTGGCAAGGGAACTGGGCATCGATGCAAAAACCATCCAGGATGGCTTTTCCTCCTTCCATGGCACGAACCGCCGGTTTGAATATAAGGGAACCATGCAGGGCGCCAAGATCATTGATGACTATGCCCACCACCCGACTGAAATCAAGGCAACTCTGCGCACTGCGGAGCGGGTACCCCACAAGACAATCTGGTGTGTCTTCCAGCCGCATACCTATACGAGGACAAAGGCGCTGCTTCCACAGTTTGCAGAGGCCCTCTCCATTGCGGACCATGTGGTTCTCGCAGACATTTATGCCGCAAGGGAGCTGGATATCTACGGCATATCCTCCAGAGATCTGCAGGCTGAGATCAGAAAGCTGGGCACGGACTGTGACTACTTCCCTTCCTTTGAAGAGATCGAGGATTTCCTCCGGGCAAACGTAAAGGAAGGCGACCTGGTGATTACGATGGGTGCAGGAAACATCGTTCAGGTTGGTGAGGATCTGCTAAAGAATCAGTAAGCGATATGATGTACCGGCATCCCGCAGATGCCGGATTCTGCAAGCCGCCGGCGGCACTTTCTGCGCTGCCGGCTTCTGTATTCTGTTGTCTGACTTATGAACACGGATTCTGTTATTGATGCTTTTTCATCAATATTGTTTCAGTAGTCAATGATACTTCCAGTTGTACCGCTTTCATCGTGCCGGTACTTTTTTAGAGCTGGTTCAGTATCATGCATCTCTTATGCATGCAGCTTCTTTGTGCTTACAATTTCTTTGTACTTACAG
>JBJEMO010000039.1:0-18739 GCA_051879715.1 Bilifractor sp. | reverse complement strand
CTTCTGTGTGCTTACAGCTTCTGTGTGCTTACAGCTTCTGTGTGCTTACAGCTTCTGTGTGCTTACAGCTTCCGTGTGCATATTTGTCAGGATATAACGTTTTTTTCGTAAAGGTTGGGGGATTTATGGGTTTATTGACCATCAGGGACAGTCGTCTGGCTGGAATGACACTTCTGCCAGACGACTTTATCGATTATTACATGCCGCGTGCAAATGGGGATTTCGTAAAAATCTACCTGTTTCTGCTTCGGAGCGTTCACAGGGAGGACGCTAATCCGACCCTCTCCTCTCTGGCGGATATCTTTTCCTGCACGGAGAAGGATGTCCTGCGCGCACTTCGCTACTGGCAGCAGGCAGGGCTCCTGAATCTGTCCTATCACGGCAAAGGACACGAGCTGGAAAAAATCGAACTGCTCCCTGTACAGGCAGATCTTCAGAAGACACAGTATGTACCTGAAGAAAATACGGAAGATAAAACCGTTCCGGAAGTCCCGCAGAAAAAGGAAGCCCCGGCGCAGATCTCCAGTGCACGTGCCAGGGAAATCAAGGATAACGAGGAAGTGCAGCAGATTCTGTTTTTTACCGAACAGTATATCGGTCACCCCTTGAGTGCGACTGACATGCGGAGGATTCTGTATTTCTATGATGTCCTGCATTTCCCGATTGATCTGATCGACTATCTCGTGGAATATTGTGTCTCCCGCGGCGGCAGGAACATGAACTACATCGAGAAGGTCGGGCTTGCATGGAAGGATGAAGGGCTCCTGAGTGTACAGGCGGCCAAAGAGTACTCGCACACCTGGAGAGACCGGTATTTTGCTATTTTCCGTGCCTTCGGCATCAGAAACAGAAATCCGATACCGGATGAAATCAAGGTAATGGACAAGTGGCTGAAGGATTATCAGATGCCGCAGGAACTGATCCGTGAAGCTGCAAGCCGTACGATCCGTCAGACCGGACAGCCTTCCTTCTCCTATGCAGACAAGATTCTGTCCGACTGGCACCGTTCCGGAGTGCACTCCATTGAAGACATTGAAAAGCTCGATGTACAATACCGGCAGAAGAAGGCGCCAAATGGCAGCTCTTCCGGATTTGCTCAGGATCACAGCAGCAGAAATGCCGAGAAATCCTCAACCCGTTTCAATGAAAATTTCCATCAGCGCGAATATGATTATGACCGTCTGGAGCAGGAGCTTCTGCTGAACCAGCAGTCTGACGATCCGGGACAGTCGTAAACTTCCGGAAGCAAATCATAACTTTTCAGAAGCACATGTTACATGATACAAGGGGGAATGCTATGCCTCTAACCAATTCACAATACGAAGCCATCATGCGCATCTATACGCAGAAGCAGCTGAAAAACCAGCGTGAGCTGGACCGGCGTAAAAAGGAAATTTACACCCGCATTCCGCGGATTCCCGAAATTGATGCGGAGGTTGCTTCCGTTTCTGTGAAGAAAGCTTTCTACCTTCTGGGTGATCCGGCGGGTGCGGATATTGATACCGATGCTGCCATCCGGGATCTTGCTGAGGAACGTCGTGCACTTCTGCTCTCTCACGGCTATCCGGAGGATTATCTGGAGCTGCACTACGACTGTCCGATCTGCCATGACACCGGTTATGTACATGACAGAAAATGCACCTGCTTCCGTCAGATGGAGATTGAACTGCTGTACTCAGCCTCCAATCTCAAGGATGCCCTGAAGACAGATACCTTTGACAGCTTTTCCCTCGACTATTATCCGAAAGATTCCTTCAGTACGGTCAACAGGAAATCGTATTACTGGGAGGCACAGCGTGCGCTGGAACAATCCAAGGCCTTTGTCCGGGATTTCGGGAAAAACCAGAGAGCGTCTTCACCGGAGAATCTCCTATTCTATGGTGATGTGGGTGTTGGAAAAACACATCTCTCCCACGCCATTGCAAAGGGTGTGCTGGACCTGGGATACAGTGTCTTTTACCTCACCGCCTATGATCTCTTTGAGCTGATGGGCAGATTCAAGTTTCACTCCGATGAAGACGCCAGAGAGAGCTACGACACCATCTATGTCTGTGACCTGCTGATCATTGATGATCTCGGTACAGAGATGCTGAATAATTTCGTGACATCCGAGCTTTTCCTGATTGTGAATGAACGCATTCTCCGAAAGAAATCCACAATCATCTCCACAAATCTTTCACTCAAGAAGGTCCGGGAAGCCTTCTCAGAACGTACTTTTTCACGTATAATGGGGGCATACCAGCTGATTCATATTTCAGGGGCAGATATCCGCATACAGAAGAAGCTGGGATCCGGCAGGTCTATCGCACAGGCAGCGGATACACTTGGCCAGTAGTCACTTTGCAATGCAGCGATAAGCATCACAGGGCTTGTGCACCTTGCATTGCGGTAATCATGCTCAACAGTTTTTTCGCCTTATGATATCGAAAAAAACACATTGGGATTTTTTCAGGACATGGCAGAGGATCACCCTGATACCTGTCACCCATATCGGGCCATGCGGGTACCGCAGATCACATAGAACAGACAAAGTCCAGGAGGAACAAAAGAAAATGGCAAACAAAAAGGATCATTATTATGACTCACTTCCGGTAGGACGGCTTGGCATCATTCCGCTGAAAAGCTGCACCACAATCGGAAACAAGGTAAACGATTACCTTGTACAGTGGAGACAGGACAGAGAATCCGCGCATAAGAATTCGTCCTCCGTTGAGGGCTATGAAAGGGACTCCTACATCATCCCCTGCAGCATCCCCCGGTTCGGATCCGGCGAGGCCAAGGCGGTAATTGAAGAATCTGTCCGCGGTGACGATATCTACCTTCTGGTAGATGTCTGCAATTATTCCCTTACCTATAAGGTCTGCGGTTATGAAAACCACATGTCCCCTGATGACCATTTTGCAGATCTGAAACGTGCCATCGCTGCCATCGGCGGCAAGGCCCGAAGAGTCAACGTCATTATGCCCTTCCTCTATGAGAGCCGTCAGCATAAGCGTTCCGGCCGTGAATCCCTTGACTGTGCCCTCGGTCTGCAGGAGCTGGTAAACATGGGCGTGGAGAACATCATCACCTTTGATGCCCATGATCCCCGTGTGCAGAACGCAATACCACTCCATGGCTTTGAGACAATCTCCGCTTCCTATCAGTTTATCAAGAACATACTCCGCCACGCAGAGCCGGACATGAAGATTGATTCCGACCATCTGATGTGCATCAGCCCGGATGAAGGCGGAATGGCAAGGGCCATCTACATCGCAAACAACCTTGGTGTTGACATGGGCATGTTCTATAAGAGAAGAGATTATTCCACCGTTGTCAACGGCCGTAACCCGATCGTCGCACATGAATTCCTCGGCGCTGATGTGCGGGGCAAGGACATGATTATCATCGATGACATGATCTCCTCCGGCGAGAGCATCATCGAGGTTGCCTCCCTTCTGAAGGAAAGAGGTGCAAAGAATATTTACATGTGTGCCACCTTCGGACTGTTCACAAATGGGCTGGAGATCTTTGATGATGCCTACAAAAAAGGCATCTTTACGAAGCTGGTTACCACCAACCTTGTCTATCAGAAGCCCGAGCTTCTGGAGAGGCCCTACTATATCAGCTGCGATATGAGCAAGTATATCGCCCTGCTGATTGATACGCTTAACCACGATGCGTCCATCAGCAGTCTTCTGGACCCGGTGGACCGTATTCAGAAGGTTCTGCGCAAATTTGAAAATCACGAGACAATCTGAAGATTATTCTGCATCCAGATACAAAAATCCCCTCCGATGGTATGTAAGCCAACTGGAAGGGATTTTTATTGCTATTATATAGACGATAAATGGCAAAGACAGGCAGGGATTTCATAGCACATTTGTCAGAGCATTACTGGCTGTTCAAAGATTAATCCGAAGTAACCAATAAGGTTGATTGCGAGGACTTTGCGATGAGCACTTAGCGGGCGCTCGCGGCCGCTTACGTGCGACGCATGCAGATCCCTTGGCGAATGAAATGAGCCTAGTAGATCTGCGGCTTTGACGAAGGCGCAAAGCGCCTGAGGAGTTCCGCAGCAACACAGACCAGGATAAATCTTTGTTACAGCCAGTTTGCGAATGACGACCGGGCTATGACATCCCTGCCTGTCAGATGTCAACAATGAATAAAGTCTCAGGAATTCTTCTTGTTAATGCTCTCACGTTTTCTCAGCCTGGAATCGAGCTGACGCTTGCGGATCCGAAGGCTCTTCGGTGTCACCTCGAGCAGCTCATCACTGTCGATGAACTCCAGCGCCTGCTCCAGAGAGAGCACCATCGGCGGCGTCAGGGTCAGCGCATCATCGGAGGAAGATGTACGGGTATTGGTCAGATGCTTTGTCTTGCACACATTCAGCTCGATGTCTTCCGGCTTTGCGGACATGCCGACTACCATGCCGGCATATACCTTCTCGCCGGGTCCGATGAACAGTGTACCACGCTGCTGGGCTGCAAAGAGTCCATAGGCCACTGAGATACCGGGCTCAAAGGCAATCAGCGAGCCCTGCTTACGGAAGACAATATCGCCCTTATACGGTGCGTATTCCTCAAAAATGGTATTCAGAATACCGGTTCCCTTTGTCATTGTCATGAAGTTGCCGCGGAATCCGATCAGTCCTCTGGAGGGGATGCTGAACTCCAGTCTTGTGATGCCGTTCTCACCGACGCTCATGCCCTGCAGCTCGCCCTTGCGCTCACTCAGTGACTGAATGACCGCTCCGGAATACTCATCCGGCACATCGATGTAGGCGAGCTCCATCGGCTCCAGCTTTCTGCCACGCTCGTCATACTTGTAAATAACCTCTGCCTTGCTGACTGCAAACTCGTAGCCTTCCCGTCTCATCTCCTCGATCAGGACGGACAGATGCAGCTCGCCACGTCCGGAAACCTTGAAGCAGTCTGCAGAATCAGTCTCTTCCACACGCAGGGACACATCGGTGTTCAGCTCACGGAACAGACGGTCTCTCAGATGACGGGAGGTGACGAACGTCCCCTCTGTTCCTGCCAGAGGTGAGTCATTGACCACAAAATTCATGGAAATGGTCGGATCCTCAATCTTCTGGAATGGGATCGGCACCGGATTCTCAAGATCACAGAGGGTATCTCCGATATGCAGCTCGGCAATACCGGAAACGGCAACGATCTCGCCGACGGTTGCCTTCTCCACCTCTACCCGCTTCAGACCATCGAAGACATACATCTTGCTGATCCGTACACGCGCCCTCTTATCAGGATCATGATGGTTCATAAGCAGAACCTCCTGGTTAAGTGCAAGTGTACCATTATCAATCTTACCAATACCGATACGGCCGACATACTCATTGTAGTCAATGGTGGAAATCAGCATCTGAATGCCAGCATCCGGATCTCCGGTCGGTGCCGGAATGTATTTCAGGATTGCCTCGAACAGAGGCGTCATATCCTTTCTCTCATCATCCAGCTCATTTGTGCACCATCCATCTCTTGCAGATGCATAGAGGAATGGAGCATCCAGCTGCTCATCTGATGCACCGAGGTCCATCAGGAGCTCCAGCACCTCATCTACAACCTCTGTCGGACGGGCATTCGGGCGGTCCACCTTGTTGATGCAGACGATGACCTTCAGATTCAGTGCCAGTGCCTTCTCCAGAACAAACCTGGTCTGGGGCATCGGGCCTTCAAACGCATCTACCAGAAGGATAACGCCGTTTACCATTTTCAGTACACGCTCAACCTCTCCGCCGAAGTCAGCGTGTCCGGGTGTGTCGATGATATTGATCTTTGTATCCTTGTACTGTACGGCAGTATTCTTGGAAAGGATGGTGATGCCACGCTCCTTCTCAATCGCGCCGGAGTCCATGACCCTTTCCTGTACCTGCTGGTTATCACGGAACACTCCGCTCTGCCGGAGCAGCTTATCAACCAGCGTTGTCTTGCCGTGGTCGACATGGGCAATAATGGCAACGTTACGGATATCGTTTCTGGTGATCTTCATTTTCATTAACCTCTCATATCATTCATGACAGCATTTCCACGGATCTGCTTATCTTTTATGCCACTGCTATGCCGCTGTGGCAGCAGTCTTCCCCGCATCATCAAATATGCATGAGCAGGGCCGGCAGCAGATCAGGCTGCCCCAAAATCTGCACTTTCTGTAACCTGCAAATTATAGCACATCATTTTTCCTTTGTGTAGTCTGCAAAGGTCTGATTTTATGCGGTTTCCACGAACTTTTTTGAACAGATTGAACGATAATCGTCTTTTCGTTATCTTGACAACCACTATGTCAAACTATATAATCGAGCTATATGTGATAGAGGTTGCGTATCTCATGAGTAACCGGTCTGATGTATCAGAGTACAGATGAGGACATGGAGAAAGGGATGTACGCCGAAAGAGCCTGATCTCTGCAGTCAGCTTCTTGGGCGTGAATCAAACAGGTTCACGACTGTCATCATACGATGGAGCGCTATCCGCAGAATATATTGGTGAAACCGGATTTCCGGACTGCTCTTATGGTTTTGCAGCTGCCCTGGCAGCTGTCTAAATCAATCAGTAGAATACTGTTGACGTCAGGCTTTCCATTTTGGGCCGCCTATACATCTGACAGCATTGTTTTGAACCTGTTTCATCTGATTTTCACGCGGCGCCTTCCTGGCGGCGCATATTTTTTTGCTGATTTCATTTTCTTTCAGGATTAAGGAGGAATTTTTCTATGGCTATTTTCAAGGGCGCCGGTGTCGCAATTGTCACCCCGATGCACGAGGATGAAACCGTCAATTATGAGAAGCTGGATGAGCTGCTGGAGTGGCAGATCGCGCAGGGTACAGACTGCATCGTCATCTGCGGGACCTCCGGTGAATCTGCTACCCTCTCTGAGGAGGAGCATCTCGCAACGATCCGACACTGTGTAGAAACAGTAAACCACAGAATACCCGTTGTCGCAGGCACAGGGTCCAACAGCACTAAAACCGCCATTTACCTTTCCACCGAGGCTGAAAAGGCCGGTGTAGATGGCCTTCTTGTCGTAACGCCTTATTATAACAAGGCTACCCAGAGCGGACTGATCCGGCACTACACTGAGGTTGCTGAATCTGTGCACACTCCGATCATCATGTATAATGTTCCCTCAAGAACCGGATGCAACATTCTTCCTGAGACTGCTGCCTACCTGGGGAAAAATGTGAAGAACATCGTTGCAATCAAGGCAGCCAGCGGGAACCTGTCCCAGATCGCAAAGACCAAGGCATTAGCCGGAGACGCGCTGGATATTTATTCCGGCAACGATGATCAGGTCGTTCCGATCATGTCCCTTGGCGGCCTCGGAGTTATCTCCGTACTGTCCAACGTTGCCCCGAAGTACACCCATGAGATGTGCTGGAAGTTCCTGAACGGTGATGTGAAGGGATCCTGTGCGATGCAGCTTGATGCCATCGATCTGATTGATTCCCTGTTCTGCGAGGTCAATCCGGTTCCTGTCAAGACTGCTCTGAACATGATGGGTATGGAGGTCGGGCCGCTTCGCGGACCGCTGTATGGAATGGGCAGTGAGGCGGATACCGCACGTCTGAGAAAATCTCTGACTGATTTCGGCATTACGCTTAAGGGCTGAGCCGTATCTGAAAGCTTTCGTCCATATATCATATCGTTCGCTGTCGTCAGACATCTACAGGCTTTCGCAGCCTGCTGATTATATAAATATGGATATATAAGCATGACCAGATGCACCTATTTTAGATGCATGTCTTTTTGATATCTTTCGCAGAAGGATGGTAAAAGCAAATGATAAAAGTAATTCTGAGTGGCTGCAACGGCCATATGGGACAGGTTCTGACTGATATTCTCAATGCAGATCCAGCAACTGTCATCACCGGTGGAATCGATATTGCACCTGCTAACAATGTAAGGGAATATCCGATTTTTTCTAAGGCTTCTGACTGCAACGTGGAAGCAGATGTGGTGATTGACTTCTCCAATTACAGGGCTGTGGATGCCCTGCTTGACTTCTGTGTAGAGCGCAGCCTTCCTCTGGTTCTCTGCACTACCGCACTGACGGATGAGACCCTCGCAAAGGTCGACGCGTGCAGCAAGCGCATACCGATCCTCCGCTCTGCCAACATGTCCGTGGGCATCAATCTCCTTCTGAAGCTGGTGAAGGAAGCGGCAAAGCTCCTGGCACCAGCCGGATATGACATGGAGATTGTCGAGGCACACCACAACCGCAAAATCGATGCCCCCAGCGGTACAGCTCTGGCTCTTGGCGAGAGCATGAATGAGGCACTGGACAATACCTACCACTTTGTTTTCAGCCGCAGTGACCGCCATGAGAAAAGGGATCCGAAGGAAATCGGTATCTCCTCCGTCCGGGGCGGATCCATTGTCGGGGAGCATACCGTTATGTTCGCCGGCCAGGATGAAGTGATTGAGTTCAAGCATACCGCTTACTCCCGCGCTATCTTTGGCAAGGGTGCGGTAGAGGCGGCGAAGTTTCTCGCCGGCAAGCCTGCAGGAATGTATGATATGTCAGACGTTATTGATGCATGACGTCTCATTATTGTTTTATGTAAGCTTTCAGAAAAGCTTTCATTGATCTGTCGTCATTCGCAGACCGGCTGTAATGCTCTGACAAATGCTCTATGAAAGTTCTTCCTGTGCGAACTGTAATTACCGGATAAAACGAACAGCGCTCTCCCTGCTTTACCCTGCAGAAAGAGCGCCGATTTTTTATTCTGTCATATTTGCCCGCACAAGGGCGATTTCTCTTCTGTAACCGTCATCATCGTTTGGCGTCTCCAGAATAAAGGGTCTTCCCTGCAGCAGCGGATGCCTGACGACCCGCATCAGGGCTTCCTCCCCGATCTCTCCCTGTCCGATCTTTTCGTGGCGGTCCTTATGGGCACCGCAGGGGTTCTTGCTGTCATTCAGGTGCACCGCCTTCAGACGGTTTATCCCAATAACATCGTCAAAATGATGCAATACACCGTCCAGATCATGCACGATGTCGTAGCCTCCATCCCATACATGGCAGGTATCGAAGCAGACACCGAGCTTATCCTTCCGCTCTACACGATCTATGATTCCCCGCAGCTCCTCAAAAGTCCGTCCTACTTCCGTTCCCTTCCCCGCCATGGTTTCAAGAAGGACAGTTGTTGTCTGATCCTCTGTCAGCGTCCGGTTCAGCACATCTGCAATCTGATCTGCTGCCGCCTCATAGCCCTGCTTCAGGTGTGAACCCGGATGGAAATTGAAATACTGACCTGGCAGCAGTTCCATCTTCTGCAGATCCTCACGGAATACATTCTCAGAAAACGTACGGACCTCTTCCCTGGCAGAGCATAAATTCATTGTATAGGGTGCATGGGCCACCAGTTTACCGTAACGCATTTCCTGCAGGAATGTGCGCAGTGCCTGCACATCCTCCGGATCCGGCGTACTGCCGTTTCCTCCTCTTGGGTTTCTGGTAAAAAAGGCAAAGGTATTGCCGCCGAGGCTTTCCTCTGTTTTTCCCATAGCCAGATATCCATTTGAAACAGAGACATGGTTCCCGATAAAAATCATCTTTGCTCCACCTTTTTCCGAAAGATCTTCAGATCGCGGAATACCCTCATTCTCAGAAA
Source organism: Bilifractor sp. (assembly GCA_051879715.1). Taxonomy (GTDB): domain Bacteria; phylum Bacillota; class Clostridia; order Lachnospirales; family Lachnospiraceae; genus Bilifractor. Next base: position 9,123 of record JBJEMO010000039.1, on the reverse strand, counting down.
GACAAATACTGAACCTGCCGCTACCAGCGCGGCTACGATATACCCGGCGATTTTCTTCATGTTTTAATCCTCACCTCGTTATTACCATTTATACAGAGATCTTCGCGAAAAACAAACGCTTACTGATCCCCAGAAACCTTAACAGGCAGGGGCTGGGGCTCTATATGTAATATCCCCCCTTGTCTCTGCCTGTTCATTGCTGACGCAATACTTTACAGATGCCTTTTTACAGCATTACAGCACTATACGCACTGCGCCTTTTACAGCACTATACGCACTGCGCTTTTTACAGCATTACAGCACCATACGCACTGCGCCATAGATACCTGCGTCATTACCCAGGGTTGCAAGCACAAACTTTGTGTCCTCTGACGCATGGAAAGCATATTCCTTATAATACTTCTGAATGGTATCTGTCAGTATCGGTCCTGCCTTGGATACACCGCCCCCGATGACAAAGGCCTGAGGATCCACAACCGTTGCCACTGCCGCAAGGGCCCTGCCGAGAATGTCCGCCGTATAGTTTACGATTTCCAGTGCTACGGCGTCGTTCTTCTTTGCAGCGTCAAATACATCCTTGGCAGAGATTCTTTCCTTCCCTTTGAGTAATGTATCTTTCTGTGTCCGGGCAACAACGGCCTTTGCTGTATTGGCAATACCGGTAGCTGACGCATACTGCTCCAGATGGCCTTTCTTGCCACAGCCGCACACCCGTGTCTCCTGCGGATTAACCGTCATATGCCCGATCTCACCGGCTGCACCGAAGGTTCCATCCAGAATCTTTTCATGCAGGATGATGCCACCTCCTACACCGGTTCCAAGCGTTACCATGACAATATCCTGAAAACCCTTGCCGCCGCCCTTCCACATCTCACCGAGCGCAGCAACGTTCGCATCATTTCCCACCAGCACATTTACTTTTCCATCAAAGAGCTGTTCCATCTGCTCCTTCACCGGCACAAGGTCCCAGCCTATATTCACCGCACGATTTACTACAGACTGGTTCACAATGGCACCCGGTACGCCGATTCCGATTCCCTGAATCTCATCCAATCCGATTTTTCTGGCAGAAAGCGTGTCACGGACTGATTTTGCAATATCCGGAAGAATATTCTTTCCCTTCTCACTCTTGTCTGTGGAAATCTCCCATTTCTGAAGCAGATCTCCTGTGGTGCGGAAAATTCCGATCTTGACAGTAGTTCCCCCTACATCTACGCCAACCGCATATGGTTTCACTTTCGATTCCTCCTGATTTATTTTATTTTTAATACCAGATGTATTTTATTCCGCCTTCTGCTTTCTGTATATTCTGGTTTGCACCTGATTTGTATTCCGGTTATGACTTTTTTCTGTTATGTCTTCTGGCTTACAGCAGTATCTGTTCAATTCTCCTGCACCAGAGACCGCATGATCAGACGGGTTCCATTTTCTTTAAGCCATTGTTCCTTCTGCCTGTAGTCGGGCATTACCCGGCGCACCTCATCCCAGAAAAGCCTGGAATGGTTCATCTGCTTTCTGTGACAAAGTTCGTGCACGATGACATAGTCCTGCACGTCGGGCGGTGTCAGCATCAGCAGGCAGTTAAAATTCAGATTACCCTTAGCAGAACAGCTTCCCCAGCGGGTTTTCTGATGACGAATCGTGATCCTTCCGTAAGTAACTCCCATCAGAGAAGCATAATATGCTGCCCTGGGTGGTATGGTGTGAGATGCCAGCTCGGACAGTCTGCGGATTTCATCCTCTGTAATTCTTTCGTCAGGATTCATCCGTCTCTGTGCACGCTGCCGTTTCACACGCGCCAGATTCTGATCAATCCAGCTCTGGTTTGCCGACACAAACCGCTGGATTTCTGCTGTGGATGCATAGTAGGGTGCCCGTACCACCAGTCGCTCATCGGGCGTGATCTGCAGTGTAATCGACTTATGCCTCTTCCGGCTGCGGATCACCTGGTATTCTCTTGCCTGTTCCATTCTTCTACATACCACTCTGAAAAAAGGGACGCGCTGAGGTTTCCGATCTCAAAAACATCATTCTCCTCAGCGGTCCCTTTATATCCATTATACAGATGTGTATCTACCCTGTCATGCAGATTTTTCTTTTACTGCAGATTTTACTCCGTTGTTTTTTACTCTGTAGTCACAGGTGTCTGATCCTCTGTATTTTCATTCTGGGAAGATGTATCGTCACTCTCAACGAATTCTTCCTCGTCATCAGCATAATCTGAAGGCTCCGCTGCAGGTGCCTTGGATGTGTCCGCATCCTGATCTGCGGAAGCAGCAGCTTCCTTCGCAGCCTTCTCCGCTTCAATCTCCGCATCGGTATCCAGCTTCAGATTTCTGTAATACTTCATGCCGGTACCTGCAGGAATCAGCTTACCGATGATAACATTTTCCTTAAGACCAATCAGATGATCTACCTTGCCCTTGATCGCGGCATCGGTCAGAACACGTGTGGTCTCCTGGAAGGAGGCAGCTGACAGGAAGGAATCCGTTGCAAGAGAAGCTTTCGTGATTCCGAGCAGAAGTCTTTCGCAGGTTGCGGTCTTCTTGCCTTCCTCCTCCATCTTCTCATTCAGATCCAATACATCCAGATAGTCCATCATCTTGCCAGGAAGCAGGCCTGTATCACCGCCGTCTTCTACCCGTACCTTCTTCAGCATCTGACGGACAATGACCTCGATATGCTTATCGCAGATATCAACACCCTGCAGACGATATACTCGCTGTACCTCACCGAGCAGGTAGTTCTGTACTGCTTCCACGCCCTTGATCCGAAGCAGGTCATGCGGATTGATGGAACCTTCGGTAAGGGGATCGCCGGCCTCTACTTCCTTGGTCGCATCGACATCCTCCAGCTCCTTCTTCAATCTCGTTCCATAAGGAATCAGGTAGGTCTTGGAATCTCCGTCCTTGCTGGTAACGACGATCTCACGTTTCTTCTTCGTATCCTTGAGCTGTGCGGTACCGGAGATTTCCGTGACAATAGCAAGTCCCTTCGGCTTACGTGCCTCGAAAAGCTCCTCGACACGGGGAAGACCCTGTGTGATATCGGCAGTACCCGCAACACCTCCGGTATGGAAGTTTCTCATGGTCAGCTGTGTACCGGGCTCACCGATGGACTGAGCGGCAATGATACCAACAGACTCACCGACCTGTACCACTTCACCGGTTGCCATGTTCGCACCGTAGCACTTGGAACAGATGCCCAGATGTGAACGGCAGGTGAGAATGCTGCGGATCTTGACTCTCGTAATCGGCTGACCGTTTTCATCAACGCCCTGGGAAACCACCTTCGCGGCACGGCGCGGTGTGATCATGTGGTTTGCCTTGACGATTACATTTCCATCCTTGTCCTTGATGGTGTAGCAGGAAAAGCGTCCTGTAATACGCTCTTCCAGAGACTCCACCATCTCCTTGCCTTCTGTGAAGGCTTCGACCCAGATACCAGGAATTTCCTTGCGGTTAACCGAGCAGTCAGGCTCACGGATCATCAGGTTCTGGGATACATCTACCATTCTTCGTGTCAGGTAACCGGAATCGGCAGTACGAAGGGCCGTATCTGACAGACCCTTACGGGCACCATGCGCAGACATGAAGTACTCCAGTACGTCCAGACCTTCACGGAAGTTGGACTTGATCGGCAGCTCGATGGTATGTCCTGTGGTGTCCTGCATCAGTCCACGCATACCTGCCAGCTGCTTGATCTGCTTATCGGAACCACGGGCTCCGGAATCAGCCATCATGAAGATGTTGTTGTATTTATCAAGACCATTCAGAAGAAGCTTTGTCAGGCGATTATCTACATCCTCCCAGGTGGAGATAACCTCCTTGTAACGCTCTTCATCTGTAATCAGACCACGTCTGTAGTTGCGGGTGATCTTGTCGACGGTCTTCTCCGCCTCATCCAGCAGCTCCGGTTTCTCCTTCGGAACGGTCATATCCGAAATAGATACGGTCATGCCGGCACGGGTGGAAATATGATAGCCCATTGCCTTGACTGCATCGAGTACCTCTGCAGTGCGGGTTGCCCCATGGGTATTGATGACCTTTTCAAGAATCTTCTTCAGGTCGCCCTTCTTGACCATGAAATCGATCTCCGGAAGCAGCTCATTGCCCGGAATCGTACGGTCTACGTATCCCAGATCCTGCGGAATGATCTCATTGAAGACCAGACGACCCAGTGTCGTCTCCACGATCTTGGAAATAGGATTGCCCTGCGCGTCCTTGCCAAAGCGGCGCACCTTGATCCTTGACTGATACTTGATGTAACCATTCTCATATGCAAGAATCGCTTCATTGAGATCTTTATAGAATGTTCCCTCACCGATTGCGCCGGGACGTTCCTGGGTCAGATAGTAGATGCCAAGTACCATATCCTGAGACGGAACGGCTACCACACCACCATCTGAAGGCTTCAGCAGGTTGTTCGGAGAGAGCAGCATGAATCTGCACTCTGCCTGCGCCTCCTGTGTAAGAGGAAGATGTACGGCCATCTGGTCTCCATCAAAGTCCGCATTGAAGGCTGTACAAACAAGCGGATGCAGCTTGATGGCCTTGCCCTCTACCAGAATCGGCTCAAATGCCTGGATACCGAGACGATGCAGTGTAGGTGCACGGTTCAGCATAACCGGATGCTCCTTGATGACATCCTCAAGTACGTCCCATACCTGCGGATCCAGCTTCTCCACCATCTTCTTGGCATTCTTGATGTTGTGTGCCATCTGTCTGGACACAAGCTCCTTCATCACGAAGGGCTTGAACAGCTCGATGGCCATCTCCTTCGGAAGTCCGCACTGATAAATCTTCAGCTCAGGACCATTGACGATAACGGAACGTCCGGAGTAGTCGACACGTTTACCCAGAAGGTTCTGACGGAAACGTCCGTTCTTTCCCTTAAGCATGTCGGAGAGTGATTTCAGTGCACGGTTTCCGGGACCGGTTACCGGTCTGCCCCTGCGGCCGTTATCAATCAGAGCATCAACTGCCTCCTGCAGCATACGCTTCTCATTCCGGACAATGATATCCGGAGCACCAAGGTCAAGCAGTCTCTTCAGACGGTTGTTTCTGTTGATGATTCTTCTATAAAGATCGTTCAAATCAGAGGTTGCAAAACGGCCTCCATCGAGCTGTACCATCGGACGAAGATCCGGCGGAATGACTGGTACACAGTCAAGAATCATCCACTCCGGACGGTTGCCGGACTCACGGAAGGCCTCTACGACCTCCAGTCTCTTGATGATCCTTGCTCTCTTCTGGCCGCTTGCCTGCTCCAGCTCGGAGGTCAGCTCCTCGTACTCCTTGTCGAGATCAATCTCGCAAAGAAGCTCCTTGATAGCCTCTGCTCCCATGCCGACACGGAAATCATCCGGGCTGTAGGTCTCCAGCGCCTCGTTGTACTCCCGCTCCGAGAGGATCTGCTTCTTCATCAGCTTTGTCTTTCCCGGATCAAGCACAATATAGCTTGCAAAATACAGTACTCTCTCCAGTGTTCTCGGGGACAGGTCCAGAATCAGACCCATGCGGGAGGGAATACCCTTGAAATACCAGATGTGAGAAACCGGTGCCGCCAGTTCGATATGGCCCATACGCTCACGACGAACTGAAGATTTGGTGACCTCAACGCCGCATCGGTCGCAAATCACACCCTTATAACTGATTTTCTTATACTTTCCGCAATGGCACTCCCAGTCCTTGGTCGGTCCGAAAATCCGCTCGCAGAACAGGCCATCCTTCTCCGGCTTCAGCGTACGATAGTTAATCGTCTCCGGCTTCTTTACCTCACCATGTGACCACTGACGGATCATATCCGGTGAAGCAAGACCGATACGAATGGCATCGAAGTTCAGCTGCTGATGCGTTCCTTCTTCTTTATTAACTGTTTCCGGCATTTATTTACCCCTTTCAGCATGTATATGACACAGATTCAGCATGTATAAGACACGGATTATTCATCCATATCATCATCCAGACTCTCGATGAATTCCTCATCCTCATCATCTGTGATCGTATCGTCATCCTCACTGTCCACAAGCTCACCATCCTGGAATTCCTGCTTTCCGAATCCATGGTCACTGAGCTCCTTATCATTGGCTCTGTTGTTGTAACGATCCGCATCTTCCATGATCTTACGGAAGCTTGTATTGCCATAATCCACGGATTCCATGATCTTGACTTCCTTGCCGTTTTCGTCAAGCACACGGATATCCAGTGCAAGGGACTGCAGCTCCTTGAGCATAACCTTGAAGGACTCAGGGATACCCGGCTCCGGAATGTTCTCACCCTTGATGATTGCCTCGTAGGTCTTTACACGTCCTACGACATCATCGGACTTCACGGTCAGGATTTCCTGCAGTGTATAGGCAGCGCCATAGGCTTCCAGTGCCCATACCTCCATCTCTCCGAAACGCTGGCCGCCGAACTGAGCCTTGCCGCCCAGAGGCTGCTGGGTAACCAGAGAGTATGGACCGGTGGAACGCGCATGGATCTTATCGTCTACCAGATGATGCAGCTTCAGGTAGTGCATGTGTCCGATGGTCGTCGGGCCGTCAAAGGGCTCACCGGTACGTCCGTCACGAAGCTGTACCTTTCCGTCACGGCTGATCGGTACACCCTTCCAGAGTGCTCTGTGGTCTCTGTGATCAGAGAGGTACTGCATAACCTCGGGGAGCAGTGTGTCCTTGTATTTCTCATAAAAATCATCCCACTCGCTGTTGACATAGTCATTGGCCAGCTCGAGGGTATCCTGGATATCCACCTCGTTCGCACCATCGAATACAGGCGTGGAAATATTGAAGCCAAGCGCCATAGCCGCAAGACTCAGGTGGATCTCAAGGATCTGTCCGATATTCATTCGGGAAGGTACACCCAGCGGGTTCAGAACGATATCCAGCGGACGTCCGTTCGGCAGGAAGGGCATATCCTCGATCGGAAGCACACGGGACACGACACCCTTATTTCCGTGACGGCCTGCCATCTTGTCGCCGACGGAGATTTTTCTCTTCTGCGCAATGTAAATGCGGACTGCCTGGTTCACACCCGGAGAGAGCTCATCACCGTTCTCTCTGGTAAATACGCGGGCATCTACAACGATACCGTACTCACCGTGCGGAACCTTCAGGGAGGTATCACGCACCTCACGCGCCTTTTCACCGAAAATTGCGCGGAGCAGACGCTCCTCAGCTGTCAGCTCGGTCTCTCCCTTTGGCGTAACCTTGCCAACAAGGATGTCTCCGGCACGTACCTCTGCGCCGATACGGATGATACCGCGCTCATCCAGATCCTTCAGTGCATCATCGCCGACACCGGGAACATCCTTTGTGATCTCCTCCGGTCCGAGCTTCGTATCTCTGGATTCGCACTCGTACTCCTCGATATGGATGGATGTATACACATCATCTCTGACAAGACGCTCTGACAGAAGAACGGCATCCTCGTAGTTATAGCCCTCCCAGGTCATGAATCCGATCAGCGGGTTCTTGCCGAGCGCCAGCTCTCCGCCGGAGGTGGAAGGACCATCTGCGATGACCTCACCTGCATCTACGTGGTCGCCCTTGAAGACGATCGGACGCTGGTTGTAGCAGTTGCTCTGGTTGCTTCGCTCAAACTTCATCAGATGGTATACATCCCGGGTACCGTCATCATTGTCCATCCTGATCTCATAGGATGTGGAATAGGTGATGGTACCGGACTTCTTCGCAATGACGCAGACACCGGAGTCAACAGCAGCCTTCTCCTCCATACCGGTACCTACTACCGGAGCCTCTGTGAACAGAAGCGGAACGGCCTGACGCTGCATGTTGGATCCCATCAGGGCACGGGTCGGGTCATCGTTCTGCAGGAACGGTACACAGGATGTAGCGACAGAGAATACCATACGCGGGGAGACATCCATGTAATCAAACATACTTCTGTCATATGCCTGTGTCTCAGCGCGGAAACGACCGGAAACATTATGATGGATGAAATGTCCCTCTGCATCCAGAGGCTCATTCGCCTGTGCAACATGATAGTTGTCCTCCTCATCAGCTGTCATGTAGACAACCTCAGATGTGACAACAGGGTTCTTCGGATCTGTCTTGTCAATCCGGCGGTACGGCGCCTCGATAAAGCCGTACTGATTGATTCTCGCATAAGATGCGAGGGAGTTGATCAGTCCGATGTTCGGTCCTTCAGGGGTCTCGACAGGGCACATACGTCCATAATGGGTGTAGTGGATATCACGGACCTCCATGCCTGCACGGTCTCTGGACAGACCGCCGGGTCCAAGGGCGGAAAGACGTCTCTTATGTGTCAGCTCGCCCAGAGGGTTGTTCTGGTCCATGAACTGGGACAGCTGGGAGGAACCGAAGAATTCCTTGACTGCAGCTGTGACCGGCTTGATATTGATCAGCGACTGGGCAGAAATGGTATCAAGGTCCTGTGTAGACATTCTCTCACGGACGACACGCTCCAGTCTGGAAAGACCGATTCTGTACTGGTTCTGCAGCAGTTCTCCTACGCAGCGGATACGACGGTTGCCCAGATGGTCAATATCATCGTCGTTGCCGATGCCGTATTCCAGATGCATGTTGTAGTTGATGGATGCAAAAATATCATCCTTTGTGATGTGCTTCGGGATCAGGTCATGGATCCTGTCGCGGATTTCGTCCTTGATATCCTCGATATCCGTATACTCTGAGAGGATCTCGGCAAGAACCGGGTAGTAAACCTCTTCGGTAACACCAAGCTCCTTCGGATCCACATCAACCCATCTGGTAATATCTACTTCGAGGTTGGAGAGGACCTTGACCGGACGCTCCGGTGTCTCAATCCAGACGTATCTGACTGCTGCATACTGAATGTCATCAGCCAGCTCACGGGTTACCGTCTGTCCCTTCTCTGCAATGATCTCACCGGTCTCTGTATTGACAACATCCTCAGCCAGAACCTTGCCTGCAATGCGGTTGCGCAGTGCCAGCTTCTTGTTGAACTTGTAACGGCCGACCTTCGCCAGATCATAACGGCGCGGGTCAAAGAACATGCCGTTAATCAGCGTCTCGGCACTTTCCACAGCCAGCGGCTCGCCGGGACGGATCTTCTTGTAAAGTTCAAGAAGGCCTTCCTGATAGTTGGTGGATGTATCCTT
>JBJEMO010000038.1:0-20920 GCA_051879715.1 Bilifractor sp. | reverse complement strand
AGAGTACGCTGAAGCTGCTCGGCTCCAAGGGAACCACCGGAACCCAGGCAAGCTTCCTTGAACTCTTTAATGGAGACCAGGAGAAGTGTGACCGGCTCGATCCCATGATCGCGCAGAAGATGGGCTTTGCCTCCTGTTATCCGGTATCCGGTCAGACCTACTCCAGAAAGGTAGATACCCGGGTGTGCAACGTTCTCGCAGGCATTGCCGCCAGCGCACATAAGTTTTCCAACGATATCCGCCTGCTCCAGCATCTGAAGGAGGTGGAGGAGCCCTTTGAAAAGAGCCAGATCGGCTCCTCAGCTATGGCATATAAGAGAAATCCGATGCGTGATGAGCGGATCGCTTCTCTTTCCAGATATGTGATGATTGACGCCCTGAATCCGGCCATGACTTCTGCAGAGCAGTGGTTTGAGCGGACGCTGGATGATTCCGCAAACAAGCGTCTGTCCATTGCGGAGGGCTTCCTTGCCACAGACGGCATCCTGGACCTGATGATGAATGTTGTGGACGGACTTGTGGTATATCCGAAGGTCATCGAGAAGCATCTGATGGCGGAGCTTCCGTTTATGGCGACAGAGAACATCATGATGGATGCGACCAAGGCCGGCGGAGACCGTCAGGAGCTTCACGAGAGAATCCGTGAGCTTTCCATGGAAGCGGGCAAGACAGTCAAGGTTGAAGGCAAAGACAACGACCTGCTGGAGAGAATCGCAAAGGATCCGATGTTCCATCTGTCTCTGGAGGACCTGCAGAAATCCATGGATCCGAAGAGATATGTCGGACGCGCACCGTACCAGGTTGATAAGTACCTGAAGGAGGTTGTCAATCCGATTCTGGAGCAGAGAAAAGACCTGCTCGGCATGAAGGCGGAGATTAACGTCTGAGGACTATTACTGCGCAACATCTATATTGCCAATGCAGGCGAAGACAAGGAGGACAAAGAATGGTTAAGGCAGTTGTTGGAGCAAACTGGGGAGACGAAGGAAAAGGCAAGATCACGGATACGCTCGCGAATGAGGCGGATATTGTCATCCGTTTTCAGGGAGGAGCCAATGCCGGCCATACAATTGTGAATCAGTACGGTAAGTTTGCGCTTCATACCCTTCCGTCAGGTGTTTTTCATCAGAATATCATGAACATTGTCGGAAACGGCATGGCATTTGATATTGACAGATTTCTGAAGGAGATCGATGACATAACATCAAAGGGGGTACCTGCGCCACAGCTGATGGTCTCGGACCGTGTGCAGGTCATGATGCCCTATCACGTACAGTTCGATTCCCTTGAGGAAGCAAGACTTGCCGGAAAATCATTTGGTTCCACCAAGTCCGGAATCGCACCGTTCTATGCAGACAAATTTGCCAAGATCGGCTGGCAGATCAATGAATTTTACCAGGACGATGACGTTCTGATGGAGAAGATCGACCGGATCGCGGACCAGAAGGACGTGCTCCTGGAGCATCTCTATCACACAGATCCCATCGACAGAAAGGGTCTTCTTGCATGGATCAAGGAGAGAAGAGACAGGGTAAAGCCATACCTTGGCAATGTGTCTCTCTATCTGGACAAGGCCATCCATGATGGAAAGACAATCCTTCTCGAGGGACAGCTCGGCACCATGAAGGATCCCGACCACGGTATCTATCCGATGGTAACCTCTTCTTCACCGCTGGCAGGCTATGGTGCCATCGGCGCAGGGATTCCGCCATATGAGATCCGCCAGATAGTTGTTGTGTCCAAGGCGTATTCCTCCGCTGTCGGTGCCGGAGAATTCGTCTCCGAGGTATTTGGTGATGAGGCAGTTGCACTCAGAAATCACGGTGGAGACGGCGGCGAGTACGGAGCAACCACAGGACGCCCGAGACGTGTGGGCTGGTATGACTGTGTCGCCTCCAAATACGGATGCAGACTGCAGGGCTGCACGGATGTGGCCTTCACCGTCCTCGATGATCTGGGATACCTTGACGAAATTCCGGTCTGCGTCGCTTACGAGCTGGATGGAAAGCAGATCACGGAATTCCCGGTCACAAAGGATCTGAAGCGCTGCAAGCCTGTATACAAGGTGTTCAAGGGCTGGAAGAGTGACATCCGTGGTATCCGTAAGTTTGAGGACCTTCCGCAGGAGGCTCAGGATTACGTGAACTTTATCGAAGGTCAGATCGGGTATCCGATCACCATGGTTTCCAACGGACCGGGAAGAGATGATATCATTTACCGCAAGAGCCCTCTGAAGAAATAAGGTCTGTGTTTTTTTCAGAGGCATCCGGTATCAGGCCTGAGCTTTGTTCCGGAGATATCCAATATCAGCAGCGATCAGCTTCATGCTATATGCGGGGAACATTGAAGAATATACGCCTTTTGTTACAGGCGCAAGAAGGAGCTGAGATTTCATGCGTTTTACCGGTATAAGACGATGCCTTGCCACAGGGGTTCTCGCGACTGCGGTCATGTTCGCCACAGCAGGATGTTCCCTGCCGAACAGTATTGAGAATACAACCGTTTCTGTAGGCGAGGAAGGGAACGTCACGGAAAATATCGTTGAGTCGAAAGACGATGAGGATTATACAGAGGATGATCTGAAACAGTACATCCAGGATGCGGTGACCTCCTATGATTCCGGGAATAAGGGATCGGTGAAGCTGGAATCCTGCAGCGTGGATGACAATTCCGTTACAATCAGGATGTCCTATGCTTCAATGGACGATTACAGCGGCTTCAATAATGTGACGGCATTTCTCGGAACTCTGGCAGAGGCGGAGAATGCGGGATTTTCCATGGATCAGAATTTTCTGGACGGATATGGAAATGCCGCCGATCCGGATGTACTGTCTTCACGGGCGAAGGAATGGAAGGTACTGATCCTGTCGGAACCTGTCATGGTCAGACTTCCGGACAAGATCCTGTATGCAACCGATAATGTGACCATCACAGGAAGGCTGACTGCCACGATTAACACAGTTCTTTCCTCTGACAGCAGTTCGGGAGGACAGAGCCTGACCGCAGATACACAGTCTGTCTCGTCCGCATCTGTACAGAGTGGATCAGATACCCGGAGTGCGGTAAGCACGCAGAGCGGGTCAGCTATCCAGAGCGGGTCGGATACGCAGAGCAGTTCGGATGCGCAGAGCGGGTCAGATACGCAGAGCAGTTCAGATGCGCAGAGCGGGTCGGATACGCAGAGTACATCAGACACACAGACGGAGGAAGATACCGAAAAGCAGGAGCAGGAGAAAAACCTGTCACGGTACGTCACCGTTTCAGATCGGTATGCCTATATTATTTATAAATAAAAATAATACCAAAATAAGGAGAACGAAGAGAAAATGGAAAAGACAATGGATAAAATCATTGCATTGGCCAAGAACCGCGGCTTTATTTACCCGGGTTCCGAGATCTATGGAGGTCTCGCAAACACCTGGGACTACGGCCCGCTGGGTGTGGAATTCAAGAACAACGTGAAGAAAGCCTGGTGGAAGAAGTTTGTGCAGGACAACAAGCTGAATGTCGGCGTAGACTGTGCTATTCTGATGAATCCTCAGACATGGGTTGCTTCCGGGCATCTTGGCAGTTTCTCTGATCCTCTGATGGACTGCAAGGAGTGTCATGAGCGTTTCCGCGCGGACAAGCTGATTGAGGACTTCTGCCAGGAGCACGGCATCGAGCTGGAGAACAACAGCTGTGACGGCTGGTCCAATGAGAAGATGATGGACTTCATCCGTGAGCATGAAATTCCATGCCCGAGCTGCGGCAAGCACAACTTCACAGATATCCGTCAGTTCAACCTGATGTTCAAGACATTCCAGGGCGTGACGGAGGATGCGAAGAACACCGTATATCTTCGTCCCGAGACAGCCCAGGGTATCTTTGTAAACTTCAAGAACGTACAGAGAACCTCCCGCAAGAAGATCCCCTTCGGTATCGGACAGATCGGAAAGTCCTTCCGTAATGAGATCACACCGGGCAACTTCACCTTCCGTACCCGTGAGTTTGAGCAGATGGAGCTGGAGTTCTTCTGCGAGCCGGATACGGATCTGGAGTGGTTTGATTACTGGAGAAGCTTCTGCCATAAGTGGCTCAACGATCTGGGACTTCCGGATGATGAACTCAGACTCCGCGATCATGCGAAGGAGGAGCTCAGCTTCTACAGCAAGGCAACCACGGATATTGAGTTCCTGTTCCCGTTCGGCTGGGGAGAGCTCTGGGGCATCGCAGACCGTACCGACTACGATCTGAGCCGCCATCAGGAGGTATCCGGAGAGGATCTCACCTATTTCGACGATGTAAAGAAGATCAAATATATTCCTTACGTTATTGAGCCGTCTCTGGGCGCAGACCGTGTTGTGCTTGCGTTCCTGTGCTCTGCATATGATGAGGAGGTCCTGGACGCGGAGAAGAACGATGTCCGTACCGTCCTTCATTTCCATCCGGCGCTGGCCCCTGTGAAGGTCGCGGTTCTTCCGCTCTCCAAGAAGCTCAGCGAGTCTGCAGAGAAGGTATTCGACCATCTGGCAGACAAGTACAACTGCGATTTTGATGACCGCGGTGCCATCGGCAAGAGATACCGTCGTCAGGATGAGATCGGTACACCGTATTGCATCACCTATGATTTTGATTCCGAGACTGATCATGCGGTTACCATCCGTGACCGTGATACCATGGAGCAGGTTCGTGTAAAGATCGATGAGCTTGATCAGTGGTTTGCCGGAAAGTTTGATTTCTGAAGCAAAGTTTGATTTCTGAAGCGCAGCAGGAAAAGCGTAAAGGAGGACTCGGTTCATGCAGAGAAAAAAGATGGTTGTAGCCCTCGGGCATAAGGCCCTTGGAAAAACCTTCGCGGATCAGAAGGAAGGCGTTGAAAAGGCTGTTAAGGCAATCGCGGACCTGGTACAGGCCGGGGCGGGCGTTGTCATCACCCACAGCAATGGTTCCCAGGTGGGCATGATCCATACGGCCATGAATGAATTCACGAAGTCCCACAGTGACTATGTCGGTGCGCCGATGTCTGTCTGCTCTGCCATGAGCCAGGGCTACATCGGCTATGATATTCAGAACTCTCTTCGTGCAGAGCTTCTTCGCAGAGGCATCTATAAGCCGGTTGCCACGATCATCACCCAGGTAACGGTGGACCCCTACGATGAGAATCTCTATGAGCCGAGCAAGGTCATCGGCAGGATTCTCACGGAGGAAGAGGCAAAGGCTGAGGAAGAAAAGGGTAACTATGTCACAAAGACAGAAGAAGGCTACCGCAGAATCATTGCTTCCCCAAAACCCCAGGATATCATTGAGCTGGAGACGATTCAGCTGCTTCTGGATGCCGGACAGGTCGTTATAGCCGGTGGCGGTGGCGGTATCCCGGTTCTGGAGCAGGGGCCTGAGCTCAAGGGCGCCAGCGCCGTGATTGAGAAGGACCTGGTCAGCGGAAAGCTGGCGGAAAAGCTCCGCGCAGATGAGCTGATGATCCTGACCAGCGTGGAAAACGCGAAGATCGGACACGGAACGGATCATGAGCAGCCGCTGGGAAAAATCACTGTTTCTCAGGCTGAGGAGTACATGAAGGCCGGAGAATTCGAATACGGGACTATGCTTCCGAAGATTCAGGCAGCCGTAGAATTCCTGAAAAGCGGCGGTGAACGCGCAGTGATCACCTCACTGTCAAAGGCATTGGACGGCTACAGAGGCCAGGCCGGCACCATCATTGTCAGGGATGACGAGGCTGGAGAACAGGACTAAGAGAAATATAATCAGAGCTGCTGCACAGGTCAGAAATTATGTTGCAGCGGCTCTTTTTCTTTGTGACAAGGAGCCTGACTCTCTGTCACCCTACCTTGACAAAGCTTCTATCTTTGGTTGTAATTTCTATGACTTTTATGAGGTTGACATGAACATATTGAATCTGGAACATATCAGTATCGCTTTCCTGTCCCGCGTTCTGCTGGACGATGTGACAGTCGGCATCAGTGATACGGACAAGATCGGCGTCATCGGTGTGAATGGAACGGGAAAATCTACGCTTCTTTCCATTGCAGCGGGGAAGCTTGCGCCGGATGCCGGAAAGGTTGTGAAGGGAAATGATATCCGGATCTCCTACCTTCCCCAGAATCCTGTCTTTGATAACAGCAGAACGCTGCTGGAAAATGTAACGGAGGCTGTGAACGGGAAGGAAGCCCACTGGGATACCGAGGGCGAGGTCCGGGCAAGACTGCTCGACTTCGGAATTCCGGACCCGGAATGCAATCCGGACATCCTGTCCGGCGGTCAGAAGAAGCGGGCGGCGCTTGTGGCAGCCATACTGACGCCCTGTGATCTGCTGATCCTCGATGAGCCGACAAACCATCTGGACCACGAGATGATTGAATGGCTGCAGAATTATCTGCAGAATTTCCGCGGTGCAATTCTGATGGTCACACATGACCGGTATTTCCTGGACCAGGTGACAAACCAGATTCTGGAGATTGACAAGGGAAAAACCTACCGCTATGCGGCCAATTATTCCGGCTATCTGGAGCTGAAGCAGGAGCGGATGGACTTTGCGGTTGCGGCGGAGCGGAAGGCAGCGGCCCTGTACCGGAAAGACCTGGCATGGATCATGCGGGGTGCAAGGGCCAGATCGACGAAGCAGAAGGCACATATCCAGCGTTTTGAGGCCCTGCGTGACCGGGAAAAAATCGTTGAGGAGCGGCAGGTAACGCTGAATTCCCTCCCCTCAAGGCTCGGCGGGAAAACCATCTCCCTCCATCACATCTGCAAGGGGTACGACGGCAGAGAGCTGATTCATGACTTTTCCTATAACTTCAATAAGACGGACCGGATCGGTATTATCGGTGCGAATGGCTGTGGGAAATCTACGCTGCTGGGCATCATTGAGGGACAGATTCCACCGGACTCCGGGTACGTGGAGATCGGTCAGACCGTAAAGATCGGCTGCTTCAGTCAGGAGAATGAAAGACTGGACCCGGATCAGAGGGTGATCGATTATATCAAGGACACTGCGGAGTATATCCGGACCACAGACGGGCTTGTGTCGGCGACAAATATGTGCGAGCAGTTCCTTTTTGACAGTGAGATGCAGTATTCGCTGATCGGGAAATTATCCGGCGGAGAGAAGCGGCGGCTTTATCTGCTGAAGGTGCTCATGGAGGCGCCGAATGTGCTGATTCTCGATGAGCCGACCAATGACCTGGATATTCAGACCCTGCGGGTCCTGGAGGACTATCTGGACCGGTTTGCAGGAATTCTGATTGTCGTCTCCCATGACCGCTATTTCCTGGACCGTGTAGTTACCAGAATTTTTGCCTTCTCTGATGGAGGTACCCTGGTCCGCAGCGAAGGCGCCTATACCGAATATCTTGCGCACATGGAGGAGCGGGGACTGGCAGCGGGCTCTTCCGGCCGTGCCGGTACAGGTGTGGCAGCGCCATCACAGGCTGTAACGGGTGGTGCTGCCGGACAGGACAGCAGGGAAGAGACCACATTAAGCGGAGCGGAGCAGTATGCTGCTCAGAAAGAGGCGCAAAGGAAAAAGCAGAAGAAGAACCGACTCTCCTACAAGGACCAGCGCGAATACGACCACATCGAAGAAGAAATCGCACAGCTCGAGCAGAAGAGCAAAGACCTGGAGCAGCAGATGATAGAGTCCGCGACCATGTACACAAAGCTCGCAGATCTGACCAAAGAGAAAGAAGCCGTTGACGCAAAGCTCGAAGAGAGAATGGAGCGGTACTTTGAGCTGCAGGAGCTTGTCGACAGCTTCACGTGACAAAGTGTCAGCCACCTTGTCACACCCGGAGCCTTGCCATGAAAGGGCAGGAATTTCACAGCCCGGTCGTCACTCGCAAACCGGCTGTAACAAAGATTTATCCGAGGTTGTGTTGCTGCGGAACTCCTCAGGCGCAAGGGCGCCTTCGTCAGACAGTCCTCGCCATTCACTTTTCTGGTAACGGCCGGATAAATCTTTGAACAGCCGTTAATGCTCGGACAAATGTGCTGTGAAATTTCTGCCCCAATAAGAGTGGACTCCCGTGACAGGGTGTCAGACCCTCTGTCAAACGCCCTGGATTCGCTTGTGGCGGTTTGGTGTTTACCGGTAAATCCGTTTGATGTATACTGATGAAAGGTGAAGAAAACTTGTCAGACACGGGGCGTTTTCGCGTGTTTGAGCAGTATTTCATGCATATGATAAACCGTCAGGTGTAATCAGGAGGGAATGTTATGGCTATATTCAAGGGAGCGGGTGTGGCGCTTGCAACACCGATGCATGAAGATGGATCGATTAATTTTGATGCAATGGAGAAGCTGATTGAGTTTCAGATCAAAAATCACACGGATGCGCTGATTGTGGTCGGTACTTCCGGTGAGGCTTCTACACTGGATGATGATGAGCATCTTGAGGCGATCCGCTTCTGTGTGGAAATCACAAAGGGCAGAGTCCCGGTGATTGCGGGTACCGGTTCGAACAACACGGCGCATGCAATTATGATGTCCCGGGAGGCGCAGAAGCGGGGCGCAGACGGTCTGCTTCTTGTGACACCATATTACAATAAGGCGACGCAGGATGGACTGATTGCCAGCTATACGGCGATCGCGGAATCCGTTCAGATTCCATGTATCATGTATAACGTGCCTTCAAGAACGGGGACAAATATCCAGCCCGAGACGGCAGCATACATTGGCAGACATGTAAAAAATATCGTGGCGCTGAAGGATGCCTGCGGCAATATCAGCCAGACCGCGAAGACGCTGGAACTCTGTGACGGCGTGCTGGACCTGTATTCGGGCAATGACGATCAGATTGTACCGATCATGTCGCTGGGCGGTCTTGGCGTTATCTCTGTGCTCTCGAATGTGGCACCGCAGTATACGCACGACCTGTGTCAGAACTGTCTGGATGGAAAATTCCCTGAAGCCGCGAAGATGCAGCTGAAGGCGCTTCCGCTGATCCGCCAGCTGTTCTGCGAGGTGAACCCGATTCCGGTGAAGGCTGCGCTGAACATGATGGGCTTTGAGGCAGGCAAGCCAAGGCTTCCGCTGACAGAGATGACGGCAGAGCATCAGGCGTCCCTGAAGGCGGCGATGCAGGATTTCGGGCTGCTGTGATCAAATCCCGAATAGAGCGGCAAGGCTTCGCTGGCAGCAGCAAAGGGACAGGCAGAAGAAATACAGTTGACAGAAGGGCTGATTAAATGAAGACAAAAGTATATATTGACGGACAGAGTGGAACGACAGGACTGCAGATTTATGACAGAATCGGTGCCAGGGATGATCTGGAGCTTCTCCGGATTGATGAGGACAAGCGTCATGATCCCGAGGAACGGAAAAAATATCTGAATGCGGCGGATATTGTCTTTCTCTGTCTGCCGGATGCCGGAGCCATTGAAGCAGTCTCCATGATTGAAAATCCGGACGTCAGGGTCATTGACGCATCTACCGCACATCGTGTTGCCGAGGGCTGGACCTATGGATTTCCGGAGCTCTCAAAAGAGCAGAGAGAGGCAATCCGGACGAGCAAACGTGTGGCGAATCCCGGCTGTCATGCAACCGGTCTGATCTCAACAACGGCCCCACTGGTCCGGATGGGCATTCTGCCTGCGGATTATCCGGTTACCTGCTATTCGCTGACAGGCTACTCCGGCGGTGGAAAAAAGATGATTGCGGAATACGAGGCGGAGAACCGGGATAAACACCTGGACTCACCGGGTATTTATGGCCTGAATCTGAAGCACAAGCATGTGCCGGAGATGCAGAAGATGACCGGTCTGGCCTATCCTCCGGTTTTCATGCCTGTCGTGGATGATTATTACAAGGGAATGGCCGGTACGATCATGCTGCAGAACCGTCTCCTGCCCGGAAAGCCCTCTGCAAAGGAGATCTGCGAGAGACTGCAGGAGTATTACAAGGACGAATATTTCGTTTCAGTGGTGCCATTTGGGGAGAACGACAGCAAGCTCTATGCCAATAAGATGGCAGGCACGAACCGCCTGGAGATCGTGGTCTGCGGACATGAGGAGCAGACATCAGTAACAGCTCTTTTCGACAATCTGGGGAAGGGCGCTTCCGGCGCAGCAGTGCAGAACATGAACATCATGCTGGGACTTGATGAAACCACAGGACTTGTGTGAAATATCTATAGAGGATTTGTTAGTGCAAAATATTCCGGTGTCTGATATTTCTTTTTCAATACCTTGGCGAAAATTAAGCAAAAACACAGAAGTATAGCAGGCATAAGAAACCCGGTCGCGATGCGGCCGGGTTTCTTATGCCTGCGGATTGCGGTATCGGAGATACTGCATGAATTTTTTTGTCGCTGCGGAAGCAGTCCGGCTTTCCTTCAGCACAATCCCGATTTTCCGGAAGGCGGGAGGATCAAGCGGCTTTAAGACCACATGGTAGGAATTCCTCTTCAGGATCAGCCCGGGCAGGATGGAGACGCCCAGGCCCTGTTCGACCATAGCCATAATGGCGTAGTCATCCAGGGTTGTGAAGCGGATATCCGGATGCAGGTCATACTGGTTCAGGGCATCTGCAATCTCAGATTTGCCACCCTTTTCAAGGAGCATAAAGGGTTCTTTTTCCAGCTCCTTCACCGGGACGGCATCCAGGCTTGCGAGAGGATGGTTCTCCGGCAGAACCGCCATTAAGGGGTCTTCCGCCAGCTCAATGGTATCGAATTCCGGTCTGGTCGGGAGAATCAGAAATCCGCAGTCCACACGTCGTTCGGCGATCCAGTTCTCGATTTCCGTGTAATCGCCCAGAAGCATTTCATAGGCAATATTCGGATAATCTATCTGAAACTGCTTGATGATCTTCGGAAGCCATTGACTTGCAACACTGGAAAAGGTGCCGATCCGGATCAGTCCGGTCTGAATGCCCTTTAAATCATCAACCTCTTCCTGAAGACTATAGTAGGACTGACACAGGTTCTGGGCGTAGGGAAGCAGCCTGGTGCCGTCCGAGGTCAGGACCACGCCCTTCCGGTCACGCTCCAGCAATGTAATGCCCCAGTCCTTCTCCAGATCTGCGATCATACGGCTGATACCGGACTGAGAGCATACCAGTGCCTCAGCAGCTTTCGAGAAGCTGTTGAACTCTACTGTTTTTACAAAAGCCAGATATTTCTGAATGTTTGTGTCAATCATGAATCAGGCAACTCCTTGTGGAGTGATATTTGTCACAGGTGTTTTCGCGTGTATCGCCTGTATTCTATCATTTCTTTCTCCCGGTGTGAAGCTGTGATAACTTTTGCGCTGATTTCACCCGAAAGAATCAGTTGGTAAAATGTGGTGAATTTTACGTACAGCACGTATCCTTCGAATGTCTTCATCAGCGCATTTATGATGGTAAGACCTGGGATGTCAGGATAATATTCACTTCCCGCTTTGCCCGGTTGCCATCCGGTGGAACCGCCGGAACCCGAAGACGCCCATCAGCATCGAGATCGTCGTGCTCCTTCCTGCGCCTATGGCTATATACCCTAGTTGGGTATATGTCAAGCAGAAAAATACTGCTTTTCAGAATTCTTAGGGAACTGCAGCTTTATTCCGGCTCGGCAATAAATAAATGTATATATGCATGATGACAGAACTCCCCTAAAATAGTATTATGATGGGGAGAGATTCGTAGACAGAAAGAAGCAAAAGAAAAGAGACATGAATAAGAAAATCTATGTATCTGCGGCAGATACAGCCCGGGCGCAGAAGGCACAGCACCTGGCGGAGCATCTGAAGGAGAGGGGGCTGACGGGCGTGGTTTATCTTCCACCCGTGCCGACTGTATCCGGAAAGGATCCGGAGCAGGATATCCTGAAACCGGGCCCCGGAAATCTGCTGCTGTACCTTGACGGACAGGGGCTGACGCTGACAGACGGAAGCATTGGGATCCGGGGGGATTTTTCAGAGATGCTTCCCCGCCTGCGCCACAACAACCTGACCCATGAGCTGCTGGTAAAAGCCGCCAGAATCCGTGATCTGGAGGAGGGAAGAATTCCTGTGGTGATGGATGCGACAGCCGGTATGGGGCAGGACGCACTACTCCTGGCAGCGGCGGGTTTTCAGGTAGAGCTCTATGAGCAGGACCCGGTGATCGCCGCGCTTCTGGCGGACACCCTGGAGAGGGCAGCAGAAGATCCTGCTTTGTCTGAGATTACCGGAAGAATGCACCTTCACGAGGAGGACAGTATTTCTGCTATGCGTGCACTGTACGATGCGTCCGAAGTGATCCGGCCCGATGTGATCTATCTGGACCCGATGTTTCCGGACCGGCAGAAGAATGCACTGGTCAAAAAGAAATTTCAGCTGCTCCATCAGCTCGAGACACCCTGCCGGAATGAAGAGGAACTTCTGCGCGCAGCGGTGGAAGCACATCCCTTCAAGGTCGTGGTCAAAAGACCCAGGAAGGGTCCTGACCTTGCCGGGATGAAACCGGGGTACTCGATTCCGGGGAAGGCAATCCGCTACGACTGTTTTGTTTTTCCGGAGAACAGGAAATGCAATTAGATAACAGGAAACGGGAATAAATAAAGAAATTGCCAATTGGCGGATAGCAAATAGGAGGGGGATTTATATGGGAAAAGGTATTCGCAGGATGGTCGTTGTGGTGCTGTCATCGGCACTGCTTTCGGTTTCGCTTCCGGTTTATTCTGTGCCGGCCTATGCAGAAAGCGGCAGTGACGCAGGTACCCGGGCAGCATCATCAGATGCAGGTAGCGGGACTGGGAACGATGGGGCGGGTGCGATCGTTTCTGCGCAGAATGGAACGCAGGCGGAGAATACCAGCGGATCCGATGCAGCAGAAGCAGGTACTTCCTCAGAAACCAGAGTTAGCAGTTCAGACGGTACGGATGCAGGCAGTCCGGATGAAAGCAGCGGGTCAGTGGCAGGCAATTCTTCGGGTGACGGCGTCTCCACCTCCGGCAGTGCGGGTGAGATCAGCGAGGCAGACAAAAGTAATGCCGCTGCAGACCAGACAGTTGATGGAAATGCGGATGAAGAGGCTGTTACTGCCAGTTCTGATGAAAGTTCCGATGAGGAAACCGGAACCTCAGACCAGATTGATGCTGCATCCGAGGTGCATGTTTTTTACTCCACACATGTGCAGAATTATGGATGGATGCAGGAGGTATCCGATGGTGCGATGGGCGGCACGAGTGGTCAATCACTGCGTATGGAATCCATCCGGGTACGCGTTACAGGAGATGCGGACCTGCAGGTGCGCTGTCAGGTCCATGTGCAGAATTACGGATGGATGCCGGAGGTATCTGACGGTGAGATCGCAGGCACTTCCGGACAGGGTCTGCGGATGGAGGCCCTGCGGCTTCGCCTCACCGGATCGGATGCAGACAAATACTCTATCTATTATCGTGTACATGCCCAGAATATCGGATGGATGGGCTGGGCAAAAAACGGGGAAGACGCCGGGACGACCGGACAGTCGTTCCGTCTGGAAGCCATTGAGATCCAGGTCCTTCCCAATACGGAAAATGCACCTGAAAATAACGGATCCATCTCTGTTCCGTGTCTGAACGCATCGTTACAGCTGCAGTCCCATGTCCAGAATATCGGATGGATGGGCATGAGTCCGATGGAAACAGGAACGACCGGAAGAGGTCTTAGAATGGAGGCTATGAAGATCCGGCTGAATGGTGGAGATCTGACAGGCAGTATTTTATATCGTTCCCACATTCAGAATGTCGGATGGGAGAGCGGCTGGGCAGCAGATGGCTCTATGAGCGGCACCCAGGGCAGGGGCCTGCAGATGGAAGCAGTACAGATTCAGCTGTCAGGGGACATTGCGGCTTATTATGATGTGTATTACCGTGTGCATATCCAGAACTATGGATGGCTCGGCTGGGCAAAAAACGGCGAAGAAGCCGGATCTGCGGGCTGCTCCTACCGGATTGAGGCGCTGCAGGTCGTGCTGCGCCTGAAAGGCAATTCTGCGCCTGGAAGCACTGCAAACGCTTTTGTCAAAGACCAGGTGCATCTCAATGTGCCCTGCCTCATGCAGAATTGGGAGCTGCCTACCGGCTGTGAATCCGTGGCATTGACCAACGCACTGAAATATTATGGGTTTTCTCTTTCCAAGACAACCATAGCGGATCATTACATGCCTTATGGGAATAATGTAGCGACTTCTTTTGTAGGTAATCCTCATTATAGTTCCGGAGCAGGAATCTACCCACCGGGGATAGTCACAACAGCAAACAACTATCTGAAGGCGAAAAAAAGCAGCCTCCGCGCTTATGATATTACCGGAACATCTATCCAGAATCTGTACAAATATCTGGACGAGAGTCACCCTGTTCTGGTATGGGGGACAATCTATATGTCCACCCCGACGATTACATCTTATTATTACTATAACGGCAGAAGATATCCGTGGTATCCACAAGAGCACTGCATGGTTCTGAAGGGCTATAACAAGAGTACCGGTCAGATCGAGCTCTCCGATTCCATCTCCGGAAATGTCACAAGAAGTGCCTCCCGGTTCGCTGCGATTTATGACCAGATCGGAAGATTCGCGGTGGTGATCCGATGAGACCATCGGAAATCCGGAAAAAATTTCCGTATGACTCCATTGCAATACAGACGTTTTCAAAGAAATGATGCCGTGAAAAACCCGTGCAGGTCATCGCATTTAATGACTTGCGCGGGTTAATTTCTTTCGGGGAAAAGTCCTGCGAATTCAGATGGAGTGTAAATTTTAATTGGTGATTTTTTGTAATCCTTGATATTCCGTGTCACGATACAGTCCATACTGGAGCGCACAGAGGTTTCAACCATGACGGCGTCTTCAAAATCAGAAATTTCTGCAGAAATTGCCTTGCGGATGTCGAGTGCTGTGGTGTCTAAAAGTTCAAACAAGGTGCAAAGTTTTTTTAATATATCGCGGGTCACTTTATCACTGTGTGTCTGGCGGTGTGTAAGATAATAAATATCTGTAATCGCCTTCGTTGTCAGAAAACCTTCAAATTGGCAATTCGCACAAAGCAGGAAAATTGTTTTTGCGTCGCCACAGAATGGCTGACGCTCTTGCAAAACATCTACTATGACACTGGTATCAATTACAGCTCTCATATCTTATCCAGCCTCTCTTTTTTTGCATCGTCCAGTGAAACATCGGCAGGAAGGATGCCAAAAAGAGATTTGGCAATGTCCACACGATCCTGGTTAGGATTGGAAAGTCTGGCGACCACCTTGCCATTTCGTGTAATGTAAATATCTTCCGTTTCTGCCAGAAGGAGATATTTTCCGAGATTCTTTTTCAATTCGGTTGCAGTGATCGACATAATCAGATTCTTCCTTTCTTGAATTATCTTTATCATGTCCTTATTCATTTTTATCATATCGATATCGAACGATATTAGCAAGTATATCGAACGAAAAAATAAGAAGATCGTACTAAAAATCCGCAAAATAAAAGCAGACCTCCGCACCGCAACACTGGTCGAAACCTGTGACAAGGAGCTTTGTGACAAGGAGCTTGACTCCTTGTCACGCAATTACTCTACTTCCCGCAGCATCTTGTCCAGCTTCTCCTGCGTCTCATAGGGCAGGTAGGTGAAGGGACCGTTGAGGTTCTGACGCAGGGTGAAGAGCTCCTTCTCGAAGGGGATGACCTTGTACACGGAGTAGAAGTACTTGTCCAGAATCGCCTTTGTCTTCGGGTTCTCATTCAGCTCGCTCATCAGGGAGTCCAGGCTGTATACCTTCCGATAGGGCTTTGTCGGGCGATAGCAGAAGGTGTAGTTTCCGGCAAGGAGCGTAACGGATACGCTGCTGCCATTCTGTTTTTTCTCTGTGATGCGGTCTGAACGGATTTCTGATAATTTTTCCATTGCACTATTGCCCTGGGCAGAGCTGCAGTTTTCGTCAGCGCGCCCGATCTGTACAGCACATCTGATATCGTCCGGATCCGCGTCCGGCAGGATAAGTTCTGCCTCAGTATTAAAGGGAACCGTCACATGGAAGGTGAGCTCTCCATCGGATAACCTGTATCCGATCCGGATCAGTCCGGATGCGGAGCGAAGATAACCTTTTGCCCATGGAATCGAGTAGTTTGGCTTCGGTGCAAGTCTGAATTTCGCAAAGCCCGGGCAGCTTTCATCCGGATTGATGCCGAGCATATCGCGGAACATCCACTCGACGACAGAGCCGTAGGAATAGTGGTTCAGGGAATTCATCTCCGTGCCGCTGATGCTGCCGTCCGGCAGTACGGAATTCCAGCGCTCCCAGATTGTGGTGGCACCCATCAGCACCTCATAGAGCCATCCCGGGAATCCCTTTTCCAGAAGCAGATGGTACGCACAGTCGTTCATGCCGTTGTCGGATAGCACCCGCATCAGGTAGGGCGTCCCTACGAACCCGGTCTCCAGATGATAATTATTCCGCGCCAGCTTGTTCAGAAGCCCTTTCCGCACATTTTCCAGCGCATAATCAGGGGTGAGCCCCATATAGAGCACTACCACATAGGCAGTCATTGTATCTACGCACAGACGGCCGGCAGGAGAAAAATACTCCTTAATGAAGGCATCGTGGATCTCATCAGCAAGCTTCTGATAATATGCAG
This sequence comes from Bilifractor sp., assembly GCA_051879715.1. Taxonomy (GTDB): domain Bacteria; phylum Bacillota; class Clostridia; order Lachnospirales; family Lachnospiraceae; genus Bilifractor. Next base: position 4,357 of record JBJEMO010000038.1, on the reverse strand, counting down.
CGTCCTCCGTACGTCCGAGAATCTCCGCACTTTTTGCGACAATCCGGGTGGAGTAGTAGTAATACGCGGATGAAATCAGGAAGGGATCCGTGCCACCGTACACGCCGCCGTCCACGTTCCCATCGAGGGCCAGCCAGTCACCGTAATGGAACCCGCTCTGCCACAGGCGCCGGGAACCGTGTGCGTCATCCTCCCGTTTCATGTAGTCCACCCAGCCACGCATGCTGTCAAACTGCCGGCGCAGAATGCCCGGATCTCCATAATGCAGGTACACGTTCCAGGGAATAATTGTCGCAGCCTCTCCCCATGCGGTGGAAATAGTTCCTGTAAATCCGGCAGTGGGAACTACATCCGGTACCGCGCCGTTCAGACGGGACTGCTCGCAGGCCAGATCATAGCCGAATTTCGTATAAAAAGCATAGGTGTCCATGTTGAAGCAGGCGGTTCCCGAGAAAATCTGCGCATCGCCTGTCCAGCCGTACCGCTCGTCCCTCTGAGGGCAGTCCGTCGGGATATCCAGAAAATTACCCCACATGCCCCATCTGGTATTTTCAAAGAGTTTGTTGACCAGCGGATCCGAGGTCTCAATCTGGCTGAGCTCCTCCATCTCAGAATGGATGACAAGGCCGCGGAAAGCATTCAGGTCCGGTTCGCCGGGCCATCCGGTGATCTTCACATAGCGGAAGCCGAAGAAGGTGAAATGCTGCCGCACCTGTCTTGCGGTTCCGTCAGAGACATAGGTGAACTCTGCAGGCGCCGTGCGCAGATTGTCCCGGTAAAAATTGCCCTTCTGCAGAATCTCTCCGAACTGAAAACGGATGCGTGTCCCCTTCGGGGCATCACAGTAAAATCCCAGCCAGCCCACCATGTTCTGACCCATATCCAGAACGGTCTCCTTGGCAGGGGTGTGGATCAGTGAGACGGGGCGCAGCTCTTTCTGAATGCGCAGCGGCGGGTCAAGACGGGGCTGCAGTTTTCCCTTGTCCAGGCCAATGCGCTCTACAGGCAGCAGTTCGCTGCGGTCGATGCCCGGTTCAAAGACCTCACCCGGATAAATGCCGCTGCTGGTCACCGGACTCTTTCTTGCCTTCCAGCTGGTATCCGAGCAGATGGTCTCCGAGGTCCCGTCTGTATAGAACAGCTTCAGTTCGGCAATGCAGGCCAGACGGTCACCATAGAGCTCATGGTTTTTGCGCAGTCCGTACCAGCCCTTGTACCAGCCGTCCGCCAGCACAATCTCAATCCGGTTGTGCCCCTGCGCAATCTCCGGAATCAGCGTCTGATAGGGAATCCAGGCATCATAATCGCAGAATCCGGGCATCAGGCACTCATCACCCATCTTTTTCCCGTTCAGATATGCCTCATACAGCCCCAGACCGGTGAGGTATAACCGCGCGCGCTGCACAGGCTTTGTAACCTCGAAATCACGGAATACACTTATCTGCAGATGCTTGTCAGCACAGGGCGTGATCCAGTCCGCTGCCCAGGGCTCTGCCTTTGCAGTCTCAAACCATGCTGTCTCGCTCTCTGCAGAATCCCCGTTATCTGCCGTCGCAAAAACCTTCCAGTAATACCGCGTCTCCGGTTCGGGCGTGATCGGAAGTTCATAGGCAGTGGTGCGGATATCCGGCCGCTCTCCGCTGTCGTGCAGAATATTCTGAAAATCCGGGTCTGCCGCCACCAGCACCCGGGCAGAGCGCAGCCACTTTCCGGCCGTGTCCTCTGCCACAAAGGAAACCGTCGGATTCGCAAGACGATATCCGATCGGGTTCACCAGATGATTCACCTTCAAATGTGTAATTTTCATAATAACCTCCCATTGCCACGCATAAAAAATACGCCGGCTCTGCACACTATTTTAATAGCAGAAGGCGGCGTATTACATGGAAAAAACAGGAATGATTGATGGATTTTTTTCTGCAGCAGGTATGACGTATTCAATTTTCGATTTTTACGAAAGGGTGCTCGTTGATGAAATTGCTATCCTGATCGATCATTGCAAGGCTTCATCCCATGCAGAAGTGCAAAAAAATCTTGACATACAATATCCGATTCGCTACGTTTGTAGAGAAGACAGCATACGCTGTCACGCCGTGAAAAATTGCAAACCTGTACCTGGACAAACCTGTATTTGGAGGAGAATAATATGCAGGATTATGATGATGCGGTTTTAAAATGTTTCCTTGAAAATCAGAGCCAGCTGTTTCCGGAGCCGGTAGCCGCCTCGGAGGAGGAGGCGGAATTCTTCCTCGAGGATGTATGTGCGGCTGTCGTCGATTCAAAAGAAGAGGTTCGCCAGTATTTTGAAGAGGAAGGCATCGATCTGGAGGGCGACCCACTGGAGGAAGCCGAGGTATTTCCTGTAGGAGATGGCAGGTTCCTGATCGTTGAGGGATAACATGGGGAAAGGAACCGGGATAGCAGCTGGAAAAGGGACTGACGAAACTGGGAAAGAAACCGGGAAAGCAGCTGGAAAGGGGACTGACGTAACTGGGAAAGGAACCGGGAAAGCAGCTGGAAAGGGGACTGACGAAACTGGGAAAGGAACTGTGAAGGAAACTGGAGAAGGACCCCGAAAAGAGAAAAAGAAAGACGCAATGACCGGCGCACAAAAGCTCCGGAGGATGAGCCTGAACTTCCTGCCGGTCGGCATCGCCCTTCTGATCATCGGTTTGATCGCAGGCGTCCGGGCAGGGCGTCTGATCTATGTGCTCGCCTTCACAGCACCTGCGTTATCCTTTATCGTGATGGGGATCTTTTTCCGGAAGTTCCCGGTAGGAGAGGACCTGCCACCAAAGCAGAGCCGAAGCAATGGCTTGCCTGATGCAGGTAACGCGGAACAAACCATTGGGCAGGAACAAACCACTGCACAAGTACATGCCGGAGATGCAGAGTATATGATCCGTACTGAAACATCTCAGACTGTCAATGTACAACAGGCAGCTGATGTACAGAAGAACGTGAATGCACAGCAGGTGACCGACATGCGGCAGAAGACCGGCACACAGCAGTCAGAAAAAAAGTATAGAGAAGAGAACCAGCATTGACCAGTAAAACAGACATAGCCCTTAAATCTACAGAAGAAGCCGTAAAATCTACAGAAGAAGCCACAAAATCTGCAGAAACGGCAAAGAAAAAGTTCTGGACCCGGCTCCCGGTTGTCATTGTGATGGCCCTGATCAGCTGCTTTCTCTGGGGAAGTGCTTTTCCCTGTATTAAGATCGGTTATAGGCTGTTCAATATCGCCTCCGGAGATTCCGCCAGTCAGATTCTCTTCGCAGGAATCCGGTTTACGCTGGCAGGACTGATGGTTATCCTGATCGGGAGTCTTCAGCAGAAAAATCTGTTGCATCCGAAGAAGGAGATGATCGCACCGATTGTGGGACTTTCCTTCCTGCAGACGAGCGGGCAGTATTTTTTCTTCTACATCGGACTCGCCCATGCCTCCGGTGTCAGCTCGTCCATCATTGAGGGAGCCAATGTCTTCTTCACCATACTGGTCGCTGCATGGATCTTCCGCACCGAACGGCTGACCGTCAATAAGGTTCTGGGATGCGTCGCCGGGTTCGCAGGCGTTATGCTGATTCAGCTGCCTTCTGGAGGACAGGCATCCATTGGATTCCATCTGCTGGGCGAGGGCTTCGTACTCATCTCCACCATCCTCGCGGCATTTTCTTCCTCATTTATCAAGAAATGTGCGCAGAGAGAGAATCCGGTCACCATCTCGGGGTATCAGTTCCTGGTTGGAGGCATCGTGCTGATGGCAGGGGGATACATCGCCGGCGGAAGACTGCAGGTACATCCGTCCGGTATCCTGCTCCTGCTTTATATGGCTTTCATATCCGCCGCAGCCTACACAATCTGGAGCATGCTGCTTGCCGTCAATCCCGTCAGCCGGATCTCTGTATACGGATTCTTCAATCCGGTCATCGGTGTGCTTCTCTCTGCTGCACTGCTGGGAGAATCCAACCAGGCCTTCAGTATCCGCGGTATCCTTGCCCTGCTGCTGGTGTGCCTCGGGATCATCCTTGTAAACCGCAGTGCAGAACGAAAAAAGATCCGTGACACAGACAGGGGAAAGAAGGAAGTCGTTTCCTGAAAAGGTATAGCATAAAGGCACTTTCTGTGTAAAAGCAGGACAGTATTTCACAATTATTTTTGAAAGCGGTCACATTTTTTACACAATTTCCCCGTAACATAACAGTCAGATAGTTGATTTAACCACTCACTATCTCCCCCTCATTTAAAGAAGCACCGATTGAATTTTTCCATGATGGAATTCATCGGTGCTTCTTTACTTATAGGTGCGTCAAGAGGACACTTCTCATTTGTCTGTTTCCGTTCGTAAACGGACAGT
>JBJEMO010000037.1:0-21025 GCA_051879715.1 Bilifractor sp. | reverse complement strand
GAGGACTGAAAATCCTCGTGTCTCTGGTTCGATTCCGGAACTAGGCACTTTTTTTGGAGCATTAGCTCAGGTGGTAGAGCACTTGACTTTTAATCAAGTTGTCCGGGGTTCGAGTCCCCGATGCTTCATTATTTAATTTAATTGTTACCCTAATATATTCAGGCAGTTAATGCCTGTTTTTTTTATATTCTTTTGTGAAAAATCTTCCAAATCGGACTTGGTTGATTTTTATGTAACTGCAGGGTATACTTTGAAAAGTATGTTACTTATTTATTCAGATGAAAATAGAGGGGAGAAGTATGCACTCTGATGATAAAGATCCTGAAGATATAAGAAGGGAACGAAAAACAAAAAAGGCGAAGGAGCGCGCTTTAAAGCGTAAAATCCTTATGATTATCTCATGTATCGTTATTGCTCTTTCTCTGGTTATTGTTTTGATACTTGTGATGCTTTTGAAGGGAAGAATCGATGCCGAGAATAACCAGATAACCAGCGCATCTGTTGGAAGTCTTTCCATGACCTATGCAGGGGAAAAAACCGTATTTGATTCATCCGATGAGAATGTCGTCTCGTCTTCCTCAGGCGGAGATCAGTCAACACAGGATCTCGGTCAGGTTCCTGCGATTGATACAAGCACGATCCAGAGTCCGGACGCATACATGATCCGGGTTAAGGATAGTGCTACTGTCATTGATCTGAACAGTACAGCAAGGATTTATCCGGCATCTATGACGAAGATCATGACAGTTCTGGTTGCAATAGAAAATATTGACGATCTGAATGCGACCTACACCTTCGATGGTACTGAATTTAATACTGCATATGCCCAGGGTGCTTCTACAGCAGGATTTGAAGCAGGAGAGACAGTTCCTGTCCTGGATATTCTGTATGGAATTATGCTGCCTTCAGGAGCGGATGCCTGTTATGCCATTTGTAATTATGTTTCCGGATCGGAATCGGATTTTGTCAATCTGATGAACCAGAAAGCGCAGGAAATCGGTATGTCCTCTACCAATTTCACAAATGCTACCGGTTTGCAGGATGAAAATCATTATTCGACCTGTCAGGACATTGCAAAGCTGCTGCAGTACGCAATTCAGAATGAAACGTTCAAGACAATTTTTTCTACGCATATTTATACAACTACTGCAACAGATCAGCATAGTGCAGGAATTGCACTCAGCAGTACTACATTTAGTAATCTTTCTTCCTCGGAACTGGATAATGGTGCAAAGATCATCGGAGGAAAAACCGGATATACTGATGAAGCCGGTCATTGTCTTGCCAGTCTTGCAGAGGATGCAAATGGGACGGAGTATATACTTGTTACGGCAGGTGCTGCAGGAGATGCGACTGCCACACCGCATATCACAGATGCGCAGACTATTTACAGTCAGCTGCCAGCTGCGTAGTTGCAGAACTGAGCCATTTTGGAATCGTAATATTCATTTCCTTAATGAGAAACGCGGATTTTTCTGCTATTGTAGTTTAAATCGGATCAGGCATCTGGGATATGATAAAATGTTGATAAGTGGACAAATTTGTTGATAACTCATGATGAATGTGGATAATTTGTGTTTTACTTACATGCTTCGTTGTGCAGATGGCTCTCTTTATACAGGATGGACGAATAATCTGAAGAAGAGAGTGGAAACACACCAGGCAGGTAAAGGAGGAAGATATACGCATAGTCATCTTCCGGTTGAACTGGCTTATTATGAAATCTTTCAGACAAAAGAAGAAGCCATGAGACGGGAGGTGCAGATCAAGCGGTTGAAAAAGACAGACAAAGAGATACTTGTCAGCCGTTTTCAAAAAGAAGGACCCTCAGACCATAGACAGGCCTGAGGGTCCTTCTTTTTGTGAAAATGGCTTTTTATGAAAGCAGATCTGTATTTCCGCTTCCTTAAATATCTGATATGTATGATCAGTTTAATTTGATTCCCTTAAGGAGAGATCCGAGATTTGTGGAAATATTCTCAGACTTTGGAAGCTTATAGTCCTTTGGAGCGGCTTCTCTTTCGCCTCGTTTGTCATCTTCGCCTTCTTCCAGGGCTTTCATGGAGAGACTGAGCTTGCCATCTTTAATTGCAATGACTTTTACCTTTACTTCCTGGCCCGGCTTCAGGACATCTTCAACAGATTTGATTCTCTTGTGTGAAATCTGTGAAATATGTACCAATCCGGAAATGCCGTCTCCAAGATCAATAAATGCACCATAGGACTGAATGCTCTCTACTTTTCCATCAAGAACAGTGCCGATCTCAATTGCATTGATTTTTGCTTTTCTCTCTTCATTCTGCTTTGCACGGAGCGGCTCAACAGCGGAGAGAATCAGACGTCCCTTCTGCTCATCAATCTCACGAACTACAACCTGAATCTCCTTGCCAAGATATGCATTCAGATCATCTACATGTCCAAGAGCAAGACGGGAAGCAGGAATAAATCCGCGGACGCCTTCTACATTGGAGATCACACCCTTATTCACCACACCGTCGACTTTAACGGTAAGAGTTGTTTTCTCTGTCTGATACTCTTTTAATTTTTCCCAATTTGCTTCTCCTTCATCCTTAAAAGATTTAAAGGAATCGTCGACTGCTTTGGAAAAATCTTCCATGGTCATGCTTTCATCTGCCATAATCAAATCACCTCATATATAATAGTATAAAATATTGAAAGCCGCAGAAGTTCAGAGAAATCAACTGGACTTTTACGCGAATCTTTTATCAGTATAACATAGAATAGGATTTGTCGAAAGTTAAAACTTTACCGTAAATTAAATCAATGATATATTTTATTTGTGTAGCGTTGCAGAATCTGCAAAGTCATTTTGATATGTGACTTGTAGATTTGTAGTTGACATTCCGCTTTTTTTATGAGGCAGATACTTATGACAAAAAAGAATGAAGTTTATATTGTTGGACATCGTAATCCGGATACAGATTCTATTTGCTCAGCGATCGCATATGCGGATATCAAAAACCGTTCTGACGAGAATAATGATTATTGTGCAATGCGTACAGGACAGATCAACGAGGAAACTGAATTCGTATTAAGACATTTTGGGGTAGAGATCCCCGGATATCTTCCGGATGCGGGAACGCAGGTTGAGGAGATAGAGATCCATAAGGTCCCAGGCGTATCGGGAGACATTTCTGTCAAGAAGGCGTGGGCTTCTATGAAGGAACAGAATATCGTAACGCTTCCGATCACCACGAAGAAGAGAGATCTTGAAGGACTGATTACGGTAACGGATATTGCCAAATCCTACATGGATGTCTATGACAGTACTGTTCTGGCACAGGCAAATACAAGGTACTCTTCTATTGCAGAGACCCTGGATGGATCAATCCTTGTCGGGGATGGAAAGGGATTTTTCAATAAGGGTCAGGTTGTTATCGGTGCCTTTCATCCGGATATGATGGGAAATTATATCCACAAGAATGACCTGGTAATTGTCGGCAACCGGGCAGAGGATCAGCTATGCTGTCTTGATCTCGGAGCGAGCTGCATTGTCGTCGGTCTTGGAGCTCCGGTCAGCAAATCCATTCTGAAGCTTGCGGAAGATTCCGGTTGTGTTATTATCAGCAGTCCGCATGATACCTATACAATAGCCAGGCTCATCAATCAGGCCATTCCGATCAAGCATCTGATGATGCGGGACAATCTGATTCTGTTTCACATGTCAGATAAGATTGATGATATTCAGGAGATCATGAAAAACAGCAGGCATCGGGACTATCCGATTCTTGATGCGAAGGATAAGTATGTGGGCACGATTTCACGAAGAAATCTGATCGGAAGAAGTGGGAAAAAGCTGATTCTGGTTGATCACAATGAGAAATCCCAGGCTGTGCTCAATGTAGATGAGGCTGATATTCTGGAAATCATTGATCATCATCGGCTGGGTTCACTGGAGACTATGTCGCCGATTATGTTCCGTATGGAGCCTGTTGGCTGTACGGCTACCATCATGTATAAGATTTACCATGAGAAGAATCTGGAAATACCGCAGAAGATCGCCGGACTCCTGATGTCTGCGATCATTTCGGATACGCTTCTTTTCCGTTCTCCCACATGCACACCGCTGGACAAAAACGTTGCATTGGACCTGGCCAGAATAGCCGGTGTTTCAGATATCGAAAAATACGCCTCTGATATGTTCCGCGCAGGATCAAATCTTGAGGATAAGACCGCAGAGGAAATTTTTTATCAGGATTTCAAGAAGTTTAATATTGAGAAGAAGACCTTTGGTGTCGGACAGATCAGTTCCATGTCCAGGGAAGAACTGGAATTTATCAAGAGCAAGCTGTATCCGCATATGGAACAGGAGTGTGGAAAGCACGACATGGAGATGGTGTTCTTTATGCTGACCAATATTATTGAGGAGTCCACGGAACTTCTTTATTATGGCAGCGAAGCCAGGGAGCTGATTGAGGAGGCATTTCCGGGACATTCTATTGATGACAAGAGCTGCCTGCTTCCGGGTATTATTTCCAGAAAGAAGCAGCTGATTCCTTCGTTTATGCGGGCCATTCAGGAACAGTAGAGTATTATTATTTCTGATATTATGAAAGACTGAGAAAAAAACTTGCAAAACATACTTATTTATAAGTATGTTTTGCAAGTTTTATGCTTTAAATTGAATATAATTCAATTTCATCTTGCATGATATATGACTACATGCTATAATCCAACACAGACAGCAGACGAAGGATCCGTGAAAGCTTTTTACGTATTCATGCTTAAGTATTACTCATAAACATGCAGTCATTGGATGACGGTCGTAAGAGGTTTTCCGTAACAACGGTATTGCTGAAAGTGTGTATGATTTTAGGAGGAAAAAGCCATGTCATATGTAGATGATGTCTACGCAAAGGTTGTTGCCAAGAACCCGGCGGAGCCAGAGTTCCATCAGGCAGTGAAGGAGTTTCTTGATACAGTTCGTCCGGTTATCGAGAAGCATGAGGAGGAGTACAGAAAGGTAGCGCTCCTTGAGAGATTAACTGAGCCGGAGCGTCAGATCCGTTTCCGTGTTCCGTGGGTTGATGACAAAGGACAGGTGCAGGTAAATACCGGATATCGTGTACAGTTCAACAGCGCGATCGGACCGTACAAGGGAGGACTTCGTTTCCATCCTTCCGTATATTTCGGAATCATCAAATTCCTTGGCTTTGAACAGATTTTCAAGAACAGCCTTACCGGACTTCCGATCGGCGGCGGCAAGGGTGGTTCTGATTTTGATCCGAAGGGTAAGTCAGACAGAGAGGTTATGGCATTCTGCCAGAGCTTTATGACAGAGCTGTATCGCCATATTGGCAAAGATACCGATGTTCCGGCTGGTGATATCGGTGTAGGCGGACGTGAGATCGGATTCCTCTATGGCCAGTATAAGAGAATTACCGGACTGTATGAGGGTGTTCTTACAGGAAAAGGCCTTACTTATGGCGGATCTCTTGCAAGAACAGAGGCTACTGGTTATGGACTGATGTATTTCACACAGGAGCTGCTGAAGATTAACGGAATTGATGTGGCAGGCAAGACCGCAGTTGTATCCGGTGCTGGAAACGTTGCAATCTATGCAATTCAGAAGGCTGAGGAGCTTGGTATGAAGGTTCTCACCTGCTCTGATTCCACCGGATGGGTATATGATCCGGATGGCATTGATGTGGCAGCACTTAAGGAGATCAAAGAGGTCAACAGAGCCCGTCTGACAGAGTACAAGAAGTATCGTCCGAACAGCGAGTATCATGAGGGACGCGGTGTATGGACCATCAAAGCTGATTTTGCTTTCCCGTGCGCTACACAGAATGAACTGAACCTCGATGATGCAAAGACACTGGTAGCAAATGGTGTAAAGGCTGTATGCGAAGGCGCAAATATGCCGACCACTCTGGACGCTACAAATTATCTGAAGGAGAATGGTGTAATCTTTGGACCGGCTAAGGCTGCAAACGCTGGTGGTGTTGCTACCTCCGCTCTTGAGATGTCTCAGAACAGCGAGCGTCTGTCCTGGACCTTTGAAGAGGTAGATGCAAAGCTGAAGCAGATCATGATCAACATCGTTCATAATATCGATGCTGCTGCGAAAGAGTATGGTAAGGCAGGCGATTATGCTGCCGGTGCAAATATTGCAGGCTTCAAGAAGGTTGCAGATGCTATGATGGCACAGGGTATTGTCTGATCGGTGAATGAACTGTTATACAGCTGTCGTCAGTCAGATTGCTGAACTGATAGCATAGAGCATTGTGCGCAATTAAGACAAAATAATATCAGAGAATATGGGGGCCGGAATTATCCGGCCCTTTTCGTATGAAAGTTTACTTGCAAAGAAACGCATTTGCAGTTACAATCTCAATGTTCTGTCAGCAGATATTATTCTGGTCTGCACACGGATAACGGATCATGGTTTACAAATTATCTGTATGCATCATGAAAAACTGTGTCTGGAGGAATCGAGCTGCTATGAAAAGCAATGTTGTATTGATTGGTATGCCTGGTGTCGGCAAGAGTACGTTAGGTGTAATTCTGGCAAAGGAGCTGGGTTATCAGTTTCTGGATTCGGATCTTCTGATTCAGAAGCAGGAAAAGCGGCTGCTCAAGGAAATACTGGATCAGGATGGCGTGGAGGGATTTCTTCGCATAGAGAATCAGGTAAACGCAGCAATTCAGGCGGAAAGATCCGTGATTGCAACGGGTGGAAGTGTCGTGTACGGTGCAGAGGCCATGCATCATCTGAAGGAGATCAGTACAGTCGTTTATCTGAAGCTTCCCTACAGGAATCTGACGCAAAGACTGGGCAATCTGCATAACAGGGGCGTGGTCCTCAGAGAGGGGCAGACCTTGAAGGATCTCTATCTTGAGAGAACTGTTCTGTATGAGAGGTATGCAGATATTATCGTCGACGAATCCGGGAAAGACATAGAAGAGACACTTTCTCTGGTAGAAAATGCATTGAAAAAAGCAGGAAAGTAATACCTGCTGCACACCTGGTATTGTATTGACCAGATCATACTGCGGTGGAATGCAGGGCGACCACGAATGTATACCCAGCTTTACATTTGGTAAAAAGTAGGTTAAGATAAAAAAGCATACGGTTTGCTGACGGGAAAAGGCGCTGTTGGCAAAAGTGAAATTAACAGGAAGATATCAGAAAATGATATCTGAATCATCAGGCTGGCCATGAAGGGGAGATCAGGCAGTCGGGAATATAGAGGTGGAGAATGGATAAGTACGTAATCAAGGGTGGCAGTCCTCTTGTCGGTGAAGTAGAGATAGGAGGGGCCAAGAATGCTGCGCTTGCGATTCTTACGGCCGCAATCATGACAGATGATCCGGTCACAATTGAGAATATGCCGGATGTAAGTGATATTAATGTGTTATTGGATGCAATCTCTGTTATTGGCGCAACGGTGGATCGCATTAGCCGTCATTCGGTCCGTATCTGCGGCAAAACCATTGGTTCTGTAAGTGTGGATTATGAATACATCAAGAAAATCCGTGCCTCTTACTATCTGCTGGGAGCACTTCTTGGCAAGTACAAGCATGCAGAAGTGCCGCTCCCGGGAGGATGCAATATTGGAAGCAGACCCATCGATCAGCATCTGAAAGGATTCCGTGCACTTGGTGCAAATGTAGAAATCCGCCATGGTGTGATTGTGGCAAAGGCGTCTGATCTTCATGGTGCGCATATTTTCATGGATATGGTTTCAGTGGGTGCAACGATCAATATCATGATGGCTGCGGCACTCGCACATGGCAATACCATTATTGAAAATGCAGCACGTGAGCCGCATGTTGTTGACACGGCAAACTTCCTGAACAGTATGGGGGCCAATATCAAGGGTGCCGGCACAGATGTAATCCGTATTCGCGGAGTTGCCTCTCTTCACAGCACAAATTATGCGATTGTACCTGATATGATTGAAGCGGGTACCTATATGATGGCGGCAGCGGCAACCCGCGGGGATATTCTGATCAAGGATGTGATTCCGAAGCATCTGGAGGCTATTACGGCCAAGCTGCAGGAAATTGGCTGTGATATCACGGAATTCGATGATGCCATCCGTGTTTCTGCAAAGCATCGTCTTGGAAAGACCCATGTCAAAACACTTCCATACCCTGGTTTTCCGACGGATATGCAGCCGCAGATGAGTGTAACGCTCTGTCTGGCAAACGGTACCAGTATTGTCACAGAGAGCATTTTTGAAAACCGGTTCAAGTATGCTGATGAGCTTTCCCGCATGGGAGCCTGCATCAAGGTAGAGGGAAATACAGCTATCATTGATGGCGTGGAAAAGCTCACTGGTGCCAGAGTAAGCGCGCCGGACCTGAGGGCAGGTGCAGCGCTGGTTATTGCCGGCATGGCGGCAGAGGGTATTACCGTGGTGGATGATATTGTATACATCCTCAGAGGCTATGAGGATTTTGACAGCAAGCTCAGAAACCTGGGTGCGGAGATTGAGCGGGTTTCAGATGAACGGGACATCCAGAAGTTCCGTCTCAGAGTTGGCTGACTGTCAGAGAGCTGTATCCCTGCAGAGGGGTATTCATCCGTTCATTCCGGATAGCAGCATAGTGTACCTGGCAGATCAGAAAACCAGATAAGACAATAAGGAATAATGATATAAGACAGGGGAACAGTTGGACAATTTTTTTGTGGTGTCTAATTGTTCCTTATTTTTCGCCTGTTCGTGTTGACGCTCTATTTGAAAAGCGTTATCGTATAGCACGAAGCAACAGAAACTGCATATTGCTTTCTCTTATTCAGAGTGGCGGAGATACATAGGATCTGTGAAACCACGGCAACCCCTTAAGACGGAAGGTGCCAGCCTGAGCGAGATACTCGAACAATAAGGGAATTGGTGAGCGGATCCAATTCAGTACTTATTGGACCGCCTTTTTTTCGCTTTCCTGACGCACTGTTTTGAGAAAAAGCATTTGAGCCGGGGATTCCCCGGTATGTATGAAGTTAAAGGAGAAAAAGATGGAGAAACGTTTATTTACATCTGAATCTGTCACAGAGGGACATCCGGATAAGGTCTGCGATGCCATTAGTGACGCTATTCTGGATGCCTGCATGGAGCAGGATCCGATGAGCCGCGTAGCCTGCGAAACCGCAGCCTGCACCGGATTTGTGCTTGTGACTGGTGAGATTACCACAAAGGCAAAGCTTGATATCCCGGCAATTGTCCGCAAAACGGTGAATGAGATTGGTTACAACGATGCAAAAACCGGATTTGATGGAAATACCTGCGCTGTTATGGTTGCGCTGGACCAGCAGTCCGCTGATATTGCAATGGGTGTAGATAAATCCCTTGAAGCAAAGGGCGGTGCGCAGGAAGAGGATCTTGACACCGGTGCCGGAGATCAGGGTATGATGTTTGGTTATGCCTGCAACGAAACGCCGGAGCTGATGCCATACCCGATTGAGCTGGCACATAAGCTCTCCCTGAAGCTGGCGGAGGTTCGCAAGAACGGAACATTGAAGTACCTTCGTCCGGATGGAAAGACACAGGTTTCCGTTGAGTATGATGAGAATGGCAAGCCGGTCAGACTGGAGGCTGTTGTTCTTTCTACACAGCATGATGAGGACGTTACACAGGAGCAGATTCATGCGGATATCAAGAAATACGTATTTGATGAGGTTCTTGATCCTGCCATGGTTGATGACAAGACAAAGATTTACATCAATCCCACAGGGCGTTTCGTAATCGGTGGCCCTCACGGTGATGCAGGTCTGACAGGACGTAAAATCATTGTAGATACCTATGGTGGATATGCACGTCACGGCGGCGGAGCATTCTCCGGAAAGGACTGCACAAAGGTAGACCGCTCCGCAGCTTATGCGGCAAGATATGTGGCAAAGAATATCGTTGCCGCAGGACTTGCTGACAGATGTGAGATTCAGCTCTCTTATGCAATTGGAGTTGCAGAGCCGACTTCTATCATGGTTGATACCTTTGGAACCGGAAAGGTTTCTGATGAGAAGCTGGTTGAGATCATTCGCAAGAATTTTGATCTCCGTCCGGCAGGGATCATCAAGATGCTGGATCTGCGCCGTCCGATTTATAAGGCAACAGCAGCATATGGTCATTTTGGACGCACGGATGTAGATCTTCCGTGGGAGCATCTTGACAAGGTAGACGCAATTAAAGCCAGCCTTTAATGAAACAGCTGCCTTTATGTCTTTGGCAGATACCTTTGACAGATAATCTGCTTATCGTTGTACGACAGCAGAGGCATATATTCTGTCAGCTTTTCGCCAGCACAACAGGTGCATGGAAATTATAATGACTAACAGGGACTCTTTTTCTGAAACGCACAGGGAAAGGGTCCTTTTTTTGTACCGGACAGTGCTGTATCTGCTGGTCCATTTCATAAATCTTTAAGAAATGCGGTTTTACAGGTATGCTATAATTCTGTTCGTGCAGGAATAAAATAATCTTGTTGACCTGGACTTTTTATTTTGAAATGACGAGGAAATACAAATATTGACGCTAATGCACCGAAAAGAAAAAACAGCCATGGATCTGCGTACGAGGATCGGAATTGCCTTCATTCTGATTATTCTGATTCCGGTCGTGCTTTGCAGCGTGGCCTTTTATGTACTGATGAATTACAAGGTAAGACAGCTTGGAAAGCAGTACGGAATTGATAATCCAGGTATGGAGAGCCTGTATAATAATGCACTTCTGATTTCCCGTTCTCTGGATGAAACCCTTGCCGATGTGCAGAAAACCATGGAAAAAGATCCTGCAAAGCTGGAGGATAAGAGTTATCTGGATACGCTGAATGAAAAACTCAGCGGTAATGGTGCATTTGTTGCGGTGCGCAAGGGAAACGCAATTTATTATAATGGAAGCTCGGATATTTCCAATGCAGAATTGCTGACACAGCTTCCGGCTTACAGCTCAGCCGCTTCAGAGACCAGTCAGGACAATGATGAAAATTCATATATTCAGATCCGGAATGAAGCTATGCTGAAGCAGGTCAATTTTACATTTTCTGATGGATCGAAGGGCAGCATCTTTCTGGTAAGCATGCTCAATCAGCTGGCACCGGAGATCAAGGGCGCGATGACGGAGACTATTTTTCTGATCATTGTCATTCTCAGCTTTACAAGTGTAGCCATGGGCATATGGATCTATCGTGGTGTTATCAATCCCATTAATCAGCTGAAAAAGTCGGCTCAGAACATAAGGGACGGCAATCTGAATTTTGTGACACAGAAAAGCGGAATCCGTGAACTGGACGACCTCTGTGATGATTTTGAGGAGATGAGGATCCGGCTGAAGGAGTCTGCTGAGGAAAAGATAAAGTTCGATGCGCAGAACAGGGAGCTGATCAGCAATATTTCCCATGATCTGAAGACACCGGTGACGGCGATCAAGGGTTATACGGAGGGACTGATTGATGGCGTTGCGGATACCCCGGAGAAACAGAAGAAATATATCCGCACGATTTACAGCAAGACGATAGAAATTACCCGTCTGATTGATGAGCTGACGATTTATTCAAAAATAGATACGAACCGTATTCCCTATAATTTCCAGAAAATCCACGCGGCCTCATATTTTGAGGATTGTCAGGAGGAGCTGCGCATGGAACTGGAGCAGCAGAACATCATGCTGTATTATTTTAATTATCTGGCGGATGATGCGATCATTATAGCGGATCCGGAGCAGCTCCGAAGAGTCGTGAATAATATCGTGGGCAATTCCATAAAATATATGGACAAAACTCCGGGAGTCATCAATATACGTCTGCGTGATGTCGGCGATTTCATTCAGGTTGAGATAGAAGATAATGGAAGAGGTATCGCACAGAAGGATATTCCCAGGATCTTTGACCGTTTTTACCGCAGTGATCAGGCCCGCAGGGCCAGAGGCGGCAGCGGTATTGGGCTGTCCATCGTGAAGAAGATCATTGAGGACCATGAGGGAAAGGTGTGGGCAACCAGCAAGCTGGGAGTAGGAACTGTCATATATTTCGTATTGCGTAAATATCAGGAGGAACGACATGAGCAGAATTCTGATCATTGAAGATGAGGAATCCATCGCGGAGCTGGAGAAGGATTATCTGGAGCTCTCAGGATTTGAGGTAGATATTGAAAATGATGGAGACAAGGGGCTGAAAAGAGCCCTGGAGGAGGATTATGACCTGTATATCCTTGACCTGATGCTCCCTGTTGTAGACGGTTTTGAAATCTGCAGGGAAATCCGCAAGAAGAAGAATGCGCCGATTATCATTGTTTCGGCGAAGAAGGATGATATTGACAAAATCCGCGGCCTGGGTCTGGGTGCGGATGATTATATGACAAAGCCATTCTCACCCAGTGAGATGGTGGCGAGGGTAAAGGCGCATATGGCGCGCTATGATCGTCTTGTGAGCAGTCGTCCCCAGAATGACATTGTTGAAATCCGTGGAATACGGATTGATAAGACAGCCAGAAGAGTGTGGGTCAATGGCGAGGAGAAGACCTTTACCAACAAGGAGTTCGATCTTCTTACCTTTCTGGCAGAGAACCCCAATCATGTATATACGAAGGAGGAGCTGTTCAGGGAGATCTGGAATATGGATTCCGTAGGTGATATTGCTACTGTTACGGTACATATCAAGAAGATCCGTGAAAAGATTGAGTATAATACGGCCAAGCCACAGTATATTGAGACGATCTGGGGTGTGGGATATCGCTTCAAGATATAAGACAGGCCTATGAAATTTCTGCCTGTTATAGCTGTCGTGAAACGCATGAACATAAAAGATTGTCAACCTATTTGCGAAAACAGGTTGACAATACTCTCCTTCAACTCTATACTCAGACTGAAAACATTGAAGGAGAACGAAGAATATGAAGAAAAACTCAGTCAGAGATCTTTGCCTGGTTGCTGCATTTGCGGCGATCATCAGTATTGTGGGACAGTTCAGCATCCCGCTTCCCGGTGGTGTACCCATGACGTTGCAGACGTTAATTGTTGCACTTGCTGGCGTGATTCTTGGTGCGAAGCGTGGATTTCTGTCGACGTTGATTTATCTGCTGATCGGTGCAGTCGGCATACCGGTCTTTGCAGGCTGGACAGGCGGTATTGGTGTAATTATGGGTATGACCGGAGGCTTTCTTGTATCCTTCCCGTTGATTGCCCTGTTTGCCGGTCTTGGTGACAGCGTCGGCGTTCGTCTTGGCGCATCAAAGGAAGGAAGCGTCAGAAAGGTGATCTATTCTGTCAGTGTACTGGCGGGTATTCTGATTGGCTATGCCATCAACTATGCGATCGGCTGCATATGGTTCATGGCAGTAGCACAGTCAGATCTGGCGACGGCGCTTACTGCCTGTGTGATCCCTTTTATTCCGACCACTATTATCAAGGCGATTCTTGTATTGATACTCGGTCCGGTTCTGAAGCATGCACTTGAGAAAGCACACGTGCTGGAGGTCCGCCGCACAGCAGCGGTCAGGGCAGACTGATCGTGTATACACCGTAATGTGTTGCCGGGACAAACAGGGTTATGATAAAAAACAGCGTTATTATTTCGGGAAGAACAATACTAACAGACAGGGCCCTGTAACAGACGGGGTCTTGTAACAGGCGGGATTTTTGTAAGAGACAGAGCCCTGTAGCAGGCATAATGCCCGTAACGACAGGGAGGCAATAACAGGGGTAACTGCTGTGCCAGGTATGGATATGACAGAAGATATGAAAATGCGTCCCCACCATCTTCTCTGTACACAGGGTTATGAGGGGAAGGGATATGATAAAACGTTTGTGGAACATATGAGCATGTATGTGCGTCGTATGCGATCTGAGCCATCTTTCCGGATAAGAATTACGCTTTCACCGGATGATCTGTGCGCGGCATGCCCACATTTGGCTGATCCGGAGCATTGTTCCAGTGATGATAAGGTCCGGACCTTTGACAGAAAGGTTATGGATTTTTTCGGCCTGGAGGACGGAAGAAGCTACTGTTATCAGGATCTGGTTCAAACGATAGACCGGAAGATGACAGAGGCAAAGCTTTATTCTATCTGCGGCACCTGTGCGTGGTACCCGGTAAGCCAGTGCAGGGCGAGGATACTTCACGGAGTCTGGAATGCAGAAATCTGAATCCGGAAGCATCTGTGTCATCCGGCTATTTCATAACATTTATTATTGATACCATTTATTACGGATACCATTCATTACTGATGAATAAAAGAGCGGCTCTGCCGCTCTTTTTGCAATTATGTGTCCGTAGGTCTATATTTCTCTGGTGTTTTCCGGGAATTTCCGTGTTTCACAGGCATCCTTTTTCCAGACATGTTATACTATAAGAGTACCTCGAAAAAGACACAGGAACAGCATAAAAGCATATGAGTTTGATTTTTTATATTATGGGTAAGAGTGCAAGCGGCAAGGACCATATATATTCTGCCCTGCTTGCAAAGAAAGAATTGCAGCTTACACCTTTGATTTTGTATACAACCAGACCTGCCCGGGAGGGTGAGGTGAATGGAAGAGAGTATTTCTTTTCGGATGAAGAGCACCTGAAAGTGCTGCGCAGTGCAGGAAAGATTATTGAAGAGCGCTGTTATCAGACGGTTTATGGACCGTGGTACTATTTTACAGCTGATGCGGGACAGATTAATCTGAAGGAGCATGACTATCTGGGCATCGGGACATTGGAATCCTATGTGCATATGGTAAGATATTTCGGTAATGCGATTATGGTGCCAATCTATATTGAGGTGGATGATGGTATCCGTCTTGAACGGGCACTGAAGCGCGAGAGGAAGCAGAATCATCCGGGGTATGCAGAGATGTGCAGGAGGTTCCTTGCGGACCAGGAGGATTTCTCTGAGGAAAAGATAGAATGCGCCGGCATTACGAGAAGATTTGTCAATAACGGAACGCTGGATACATGTGTGGATGAGGTCACAGAGGCTATCCAGGCGGCCAGAAGTATGGTATGATTAGCGTTTACAAAAGACGTGCAGATTTTACTTATACATTTCACATATTTTATGCAGACACTTTAAATGGGAGGAATCGGATATGCGGGAACCTGATGAGATGAAGGGATTTGCTGGAATTGTCGGGCATAAGGATGTGATATCTCATATTCAGAATGCAATCCGTACGGGAAAAGTTTCACATGCTTATATTATCGGAGGAGAAAAGGGATCAGGGAAAAGGCTGATTGCTACACTTTTTGCCATGACGCTTCAGTGCGAGACGCATAGTACAGAACCCTGCGGGAAATGCACATCCTGCAGGAAAGCTCTTGCGGGAAACCACCCGGATATTATATATGTGACCCATGAGAAACCGAATTCTGTCGGTGTCGGGGATATTCGTGAGCAGCTTGTGGATGATGTACAGATTCGTCCATATGAAAGCCCCTATAAGATTTATATTGTAGAGGAGGCTGGAAAAATGACGCCTCAGGCGCAGAATGCGCTTCTGAAGACGATAGAAGAACCGCCGGAGTATGCAATTATCATGCTTCTTGCGGAAAATCCGGAAATACTTCTGCCAACGATACGATCCAGGTGTGTGACGCTGAACCTGAAACCGGTGAGCGATGAGGAAATGCGGACGTATCTGATGCAGCAGCTGCATGTACCGGATTATCAGGCTGATATCATGGCTTCCTTCGCACAGGGAAATATCGGCAGGGCAAAGCGGATCGCAGAGTCTTCTGAGTTTATGGAAATGGTGGAAAATGCGGTTTATCTGCTGAAGCATTCCAATCAGATGGCGGTCTATGAGATGGTTGACGCGATCAGGGTGATGGCGGGAGACAAGCAGAAGATCTATGATTATCTCGATATTTTCACCATCTGGTTCCATGATGTTCTGATGTTCAAAGCGACAAGAGAGGTAGATGGCCTTGTGATGAAGGGCGAGATCAAGGCAATCCGGGAAAGGGCGAGTACCAGTTCCTATGAGGGATTGCAGAAAATTCTGGAATCCATTCAGAATGCGGCGGCAAGGCTTCGCGCAAATGTAAATTATGATCTGACGATGGAGCTGTTGTTCCTTACAATGAAGGAATGCTGATTCGCAGATGTGAAGAATAGTTCAACAGGAGTAAGCAATATATGACAAAAATTGTTGGAGTCCGGTTTCGGAATGGGGGAAAGGTCTATTATTTCGATCCGGGGGATCTGGAACTGAAAAAGGGCAGCTATGCGATTGTGGAAACCGCAAGAGGCGTTGAGTGTGGAAGGGTTGTTTTTTCTGCCAGAGAGGTGGAAGATCAGAAGGTAGTATCACCTCTCCGACCGGTCGTCCGTGTTGCAGGAGAAGCGGACATTGAACATGAGAAGGAAAACCGTGAGAGGGAAAAGGAAGCTTACCGGATCTGTAAGCAGAAAATCAGGGACCATCATCTTGAGATGAAGCTGGTACAGGCAGAATACACTTTCGACAACAAGAAGATGCTCTTCTATTTTACTGCAGATGGCAGGGTGGATTTCCGCGATCTTGTAAAGGATCTCGCATCGGTGTTCCGGACCAGAATCGAGCTTCGTCAGATTGGTGTGCGCGATGAGACAAAGATGCTTGGTGGAATCGGCTCCTGCGGAAGGCCGCTGTGCTGCAGTACATATCTGTCTGATTTTGCGCCGGTGTCCATTAAAATGGCTAAGGAGCAGAATCTTTCACTGAATCCGGCAAAGATATCCGGTGTATGCGGCAGGTTGATGTGCTGCCTGAAGAATGAGGAAGAAACCTATGAATATCTGAACCAGAAACTTCCAGGTATCGGAGATATTGTCCAGACCCCGGATGGACGTGAAGGAGAGGTTCAGTCGCTGAATGTCCTTCGGCAGAAGGTACGTGTGATGATCGAAGAGGGAGACGACAAAGAGGTCGTTGACTGTGCAGCGGACGAAATTACGTTGATTCAGAAACATCGTAAGGGCAGTGGTAAACCTTCCAGAGAGGCCGGAGAGCCGGGGAGGAAGAATGATAACAGCGAGAGTGCGGCATCTGCCAGGCATGAACGTGATGTTAAGGGACAGCGGGAGCGCCAGAAGAAGAACCCGGACAGGGATCCGCAGTCTGCTCGTGCTTCTGACGACCCGGATGCGCGGAATTCTGCAGAGGGCGGTGAAAGAAAAAGCCGCAGGAACCGTCGAAGCCGTCGTGGCGGAAGGGACCAGAAGATTGCTGCAGAAAATGACAGGCTGCAATCCCATGAAAATGGAGGCGTTGTCAATCAGGGTGAATCCGGAGAGGCATCCTCGGGCGGACATGATCCGGGCCGGCAAAGAAAGCGTGACAGAAGAAGGCAGGACCGTGGCAGGGCAGAGACACAGGAAGAGAAGAAGGAGTCATGAATGTCCCGGATATTAAAAGAAGGAGAACATCTGGACGATCTTCAGAACGGATACTTTATTATTCAGGGCCAGAAGAATTTTCGTTATGGTATTGACGCTGTGATGCTTTCGGGCTATGCAAGAATAAAGAAGGGAGAACGGGTGCTGGATCTCGGAACGGGAACCGGCATCCTTCCGATTCTTCTTGCCGCGAAAACACAGGGTGAGAGCTTTACCGGGCTGGAGATTCAGCAGGAGAGCGCAGACATGGCAAGGAGGAGTGTAGCCTATAATCATCTGGAGGACAGAATTTCTATTGTCCGGGGAGATATTCGGGAAGCCGTATCCATATTCGGGACGGCTTCCTTTGATGTCATAGTCAGCAATCCGCCCTACATGATCGGGAAGCATGGACTGACAAATCCGGATACTTCTGTTGCCATTGCCAGACATGAGCTTCTGTGCACGTTTCGTGATATTGCGGAGCAGACAGCCGGATTATTGACAGACAGAGGGCGTTTTTATCTGGTACACCGTCCTTTCCGGCTGGCGGAGATCCTCTGTACATTAAAGGAGTACCGGCTGGAACCAAAGCGGATGCGTCTTGTGTATCCTTTTGCAGATAGAGAGCCGAATATGATGCTGATTGAGGCATGTAAAAACGGCAATCCGAGGATTCAGGTTGAAAAACCGCTGATTGTCTATGAACGTCCGGGTGTCTACACGAAGGATATCAGGGATATATATGGGGATGGAAGATAACAGAGAGAAAATATAAGGAGATTTTGTATGCCGGGTAAACTCACGCTTTGCGCGACACCAATTGGAAATCTGGAGGATATCACCTTCCGGGTGCTTAAAGCCCTGCGGGAGGCTGATCTGATTGCTGCCGAGGATACGCGGAACAGCATAAAGCTGTTGAATCATTTTGATATTCATACGCCGATGACGGCATATCATGAGAACAATCGGTATGACAAGGGGCGCCAGCTGGTCGAAAAGATGCTTGCGGGCACCAATATCGCATTGATTACCGACGCCGGGACACCGGGCATCTCTGACCCGGGAGAGGTTCTTGTACAGATGGCTGTGGAGGCAGGCATAGAGGTTACCTCTCTGCCGGGACCTGCAGCCTGTATTACGGCGCTTACTATGTCAGGTCTTTCCACCAGACGCTTTGCATTTGAAGCCTTTCTTCCAATGGAAAAGAAAGATCGGGCAGAGGTCCTTGCGGATCTGCAGACAGAGAGCCGTACCATCATTCTCTATGAAGCACCTCACAGACTGGTGCGTACTTTGGGTGAACTGCAGAAGGTGCTGGGCGGGACACGCAGAATCAGCCTGTGCAGGGAACTAACGAAGAAGCATGAGCAGGTGCAGCGCACCACGATCGATGGCGCACTGGAATATTACAACACCCAGACACCCCGCGGGGAATATGTGATGGTCATTGAGGGCAGAAGCTTTGATGAAATGAAGGCTGAACAGGAGGCGTCCTGGCAGGAGATGAACATAGAAGATCATATGGCCTATTATCTGGAACGAGGATTTGACCGCAAGGAGGCAATGAAGCTGGTGGCAAGAGACAGAGGCTGCGGAAAGCGGGAGGTTTATGCGTATCTGAACCGTGATCGATAAAGAGTTATAGTTCCTCAGCGCAGTAACGGTAAAGGGCCCTTTTATCCGCACTTTACGAATGACTTATCAGTTGCTATAATATTTTAATCAAAATAGGGTGTATGTACCCCTCGAAAGGAGATGTTTTTATGAATATCACAATCAGTGGAAAAAATATAGAGATTACTGAGGGACTTCGGGCTGCTGTGAATGAGAAGCTGAACAAGCTGGAGAGATATTTTACACCTGACACAAACGTAATCGTCACACTGAGTGTTGAAAAAGAAAGACAGAAAATCGAGGTTACGATTCCTGTCAAGGGAAAAATCATCCGTTCCGAGCAGGTCAGCAATGACATGTACGTATCCATTGATCTGGTGGAAGAGGTCATTGAGCGCCAGCTTCGCAAGTACAAGACCAAGATCATAGACAAGAAGCAGGCATCATCGAATTTCCAGAAGACATATATCGACAACGATTATATGGAGAATGAGGAGATCCGTATTGTACGTACAAAGAAATTTGATATCAAACCGATGTATCCGGAAGATGCATGCGTACAGATGGAACTTCTTGGGCACAATTTCTTTGTATTCATGAATGCAGATACCGATCAGGTAAATGTAGTATACAAGAGAAAAGGCAACACATATGGTCTGATTGAACCGGAAAACTGATCCGTGGTTTTATGGATCTGCGGTATTTTGTCAGACCTGTTCCAGGGAAAAGACGCCGAAAGGCGTTTTTTCCTCGTATAAAAACACACAGGAGATTAGAGCTGAAGCATGAAATTAACAGAAAAAATCTTTGGCACGCACAGCCAGAGGGAGTTAAAACGTATTGAACCGATCGTAGACAAGGTGGAATCCTACCGGCCTGCCATGCAGGCACTGAGCGATGAAGAGCTTCGCGGCAAGACAAGGGAGTATAAGGAACGGCTGGCAAACGGAGAGACGCTGGACGACCTGCTTCCGGAGGCATTTGCGACGGTACGGGAAGCAGCGAAACGTGTGCTTGGCATGGAACCTTACAGGGTTCAGATCATCGGCGGTATTATCCTGCATCAGGGACGTATCGCAGAAATGAAGACAGGTGAAGGAAAAACGCTTGTGTCTACCATGCCGGCGTACCTGAATGCGCTTACGGGCAGAGGTGTACATATCATCACCGTCAACGATTATCTGGCAAGCCGTGATGCAGGATGGATGGGCAAGGTACATGAGTTCCTCGGGCTTACGGTAGGTTGTGTTCTGAACAGCATGAAGAATGATGAACGCCGCGCCCAGTATAACTGCGACATTACTTATGTTACCAATAACGAGGATGGCTTTGACTATCTTCGTGACAACATGGTGATCTACAAGGATCAGATGGTGCAGAGGGATCTCGCCTATGCGATCATCGATGAGGTTGACTCTGTCCTGATCGATGAAGCCCGTACACCGCTGATTATTTCCGGACAGAGCGGAAAGTCCACAAAGCTGTATGAGACCTGTGATATTCTCGCGACCCAGCTGCAGAGAGGCGAGGCCTCTGGTGAGGTCACAAAGATGACGGCCATCATGGGTGAGGAGATCGAGGAGACCGGCGATTTCATCGTCAATGAAAAGGACAAAATCGTCACGCTTACGGAGCAGGGTGTCAAGAAGGTAGAACAGTTCTTTCATATTGATAACCTGTCAGATCCCGAGAATCTTGAAATACAGCATAATGTCATCCTGGCGCTTCGCGCACACAATCTTATGTTCCGCGACAGGGATTATATCGTCAAGGATGACCAGGTTTATATTGTAGATGAATTTACCGGACGGGTGCTTCCCGGACGTCGCTACTCGGATGGACTGCACCAGGCAATTGAGGCCAAGGAACATGTGAAGGTTAAGCGCGAGAGCAAGACACTCGCTACGATTACCTTCCAGAATTTCTTCAATAAATATGAGAAAAAGGCTGGTATGACCGGTACAGCCCTTACGGAGGAGCAGGAGTTCCGCGATATCTATGGCATGGATGTCATCGAAATTCCGACCAATAAGCCGGTCATCAGAATCGATCATGAGGACGCTGTTTACATTACAAAGAAGGAGAAATACCGTGCCGTCATTGAAG
>JBJEMO010000036.1:0-21120 GCA_051879715.1 Bilifractor sp. | reverse complement strand
TCCGTAGTTACTCACTCCAAAGGCCTGCATGAGAAGTGCCCTCCTGACACACCGGTGAACTGTAACGCCCAGTAATTATTAACTGAGCATTATTACTGAGCGGGGAATTGATTGTGGGTTTTTCTTGCGTTATAATAGCAGACCTGTGGACAACATTCTGGAGGATATGATGCATGGAAACAGATATGACAAGGGGAAAGCCCTCATCAATTCTGCTGCGTTTTCTGCTGCCGATTTTCTGTGGGAATCTCTTTCAACAGTTCTATAATGTAGTTGATACTATTATTGTCGGAAGAGTTGTAGGCGCCGGGGCGCTTGCAGCTGTTGGCTCTACGGGAACCATTATGTTTCTGCTAAGCGGCATTGCCCAGGGCATGTCGACCGGATTTACCGTTCTGACTGCACAGCATTATGGCGCAAAAAACGAAAAGGGTGTGAGAGGAAGCGTAGCAAATGCATTGCTGCTGAGTCTGATTCTTACAGGCCTTTTCACAGTGCTCTGTGCCCTTCTGATGCATCCGCTGCTTCGTCTCATGAATACGCCGGAGGATATTTTCGGGGATGCCTACACGTATATCATGATCATCAGTATCGGTCTGATTGCGATGATCATGTATAATATGAGTGCAGCGCTTCTTCGCGCGGTCGGAAACAGCAGGGTACCGCTTTATTTTCTGATTGTTGCGGTGGTGCTGAATATCGTACTGGACCTGGCGCTTACGATGGGTATCCGGATGGGAGTTGCGGGAGCGGCTCTGGCGACGGTTATCTCACAGGCGGTATCTGCGGTGCTCTGCTTTATTTACATCTGGAGAAAAGCCAGGATCCTTACGCCCAGGAAGGGAGAATGGCATCTGTCCGGGGAAATGACAAAGGCACAGCTTCGCATCAGTATTCCCATGACGCTGCAGTTTGCCATTACATCATCCGGGACTATGATCATGCAGGCAGCTGTCAATCTTTTCGGATCCACGGCGGTTGCCGGTTATACGGCAGCCAATAAGATCGTCATGCTGATGACACAGGAGATGCCTTCCATGGGATCTGCGATTGCCACCTATAGCGGTCAGAACTTTGGAAGCAGACAGATCGACCGGGTAAAAAAAGGCGTGCGTGACGCTCTCATCATTGATACAATTTATTCGGTCGGTGCCGCCCTGCTGTGCGTCGCGCTGATTCCTGTTACACTGGGACTTTTCTTCTCGGGATCTGAGGATATCAGCACGCTGATGCCCTGGGCAAAGACCTACGTGTGGACTGCCTCCTGCTTCTTTATTCCGCTGAGTTTTATTTTTGTATTCCGCAATGCCATGCAGGGGTGCGGGTATGGGCTGCTCCCGATGCTTGGCGGACTTGTTGAATTTGGAGCGAGAGGTATTACGGCATTTCTGTCCATTCATCTGATGAGCTACCTTGCTGCCTGCTTCTGCGATCCGGCCGCCTGGCTTTCAGCTGCAATTTTTACCGGCATCTGCTACCGGTTTGTCATGAAGGATATTGTAAGAAAATTTTCAAATGGGCAATGAACACGGTGTCTGCTGGTATTCTCCCGAATAAATATATCAATGACACTTACCTTTTGACCTGCCATCATATCAATCATATAAATATAAATTAAAAGAGGTAAAATATATGATTCAGGATATCGCACCAAGAAAATTCCATATTGAATATGAGAACAAACAGCCTGCCGGATACGAATGGGCACTGATATTTCATGACGGCAGGGTCTTTATGAGAATGAATGAGGCTGGAAGACTGGTCTTTCCACGGGTAAGTGATTTTGATGGATCGCAAATCTCCTTTACATATCTGTTTCGAATTGATGAAGAGGAATTCTTTCTTGGAAGGATTGATCCGGAGGAAATGCCTGCAGCATTGGTCCAGGAGGGCTTCCATTTTGAGAAAGACTGGACATTCCGTTCAGCGGAACCAAGATATCTGGCCTTTGCCGGTGTGACTGGCAGGCAGCTTGCGCTCTGGTATGACAGCCATAGATTCTGCGGGGGCTGCGGATGTGAGCTTGTGCCGGATCCGCATGAGCGGATGATGAAGTGCCCGAAATGTGGGAAAATGTATTATCCGGTCATCTGCCCGGGTGTGATTGTTGCGGTTGTTCATGACGGGAAGCTTCTGATGAGCAAATATGCGGGGCGAGAATACAAGCGGTTTGCGTTGATTGCAGGATTTAATGAGAGTGGAGAGAGCATAGAGGATACGGTTCACAGAGAGGTGAGGGAGGAAACCGGGCTGCCGGTAAGAAATCTCCATTTTTATAAAAGCCAGCCCTGGCCCTTTTCTGACACCCTTCTGATGGGCTTTTTCTGCGAACTGGACGGTAATCAGGACAAGATCACACTTGAGGAGGATGAACTGTCGATGGCAGGCTGGTATACGCCGGATCAGGTGCCGGACGACATCGAGCATGCCTCTCTGACGAGTGAAATGATGACGGTATTCAAAGAAAACGACGGGGATTTTCAGAGGATTCTGAAGGCGATTCAGTGAATTTCCGGGCAAACAGCAGGAAAGGACACGGTGTGGATCGCATCTCCCGCAGGCATTTTCCATAGGTTCCCATAGGCGGTTTTTACAGTGCGGCAGCAGACCGGATCAGACGTTCTGCTGTCGCAACGTATATTTGTCGGAGTAAACCGGAAGCCCTTCTGATGTGTGCACATCAGTTGGGATAAACAAGAAGGCCTGCAGCAGTAAAGTACATCAGTCGGGATAAACCAGACGGTCCGTGCTGCCCTCGTGGATCTGTGAGAGATCTCTTTCCAGATATCTTTTAGCCAGCCAGCTTGCCATGGAAAGATTCTGGTCCAGATAGTTACCGCAGTCTCTGGCGGCTGCACCGGGAATTTCACCCTTATAATCGCGGATAAAGGTAAAGGTGTCCCGAATGAGCCTGACGATATCGGATGATTCCAGATCACCTGCCAGGATCAGATAAAAGCCGGTGCGGCAGCCCATCGGTCCGAAGTAGATGACCCTGTCTTTCCACTGCGGTTCATTGCGCAGGAAGGTCGCGCCGAGGTGCTCGATGGTATGGCACTCTGCGGTATTCATGACCGGCTCGCGATTTGGTGCAGTCATGCGCAGATCAAAGGTTGTGATGCACTCGGATCCGATATGGTCCTTTCTGGAGACATAAATGCCGGGCATCAGTGTCAGATTATTGACGGTAAAGCTTGCAATTTTCTGCATCTTGTTTTTTTCCATTTCTTTCATTCCTTTCAGATTCACAATGTATTTCAAAATATACTTCTTTTTTACTTTTCTGCGGGCTGCTTTTCGAGGCCATTGTAAAATGCACAGAATAGCATGTCAACCTTCCGGTGATAATGATTGATGGAACGTTCCGGTGCATATGTCTAAGGGAACGGATGGATAAGAGGACTGATTAATTGTTAAGGATGGGCTGTTATGGAGAGAATTTTTACATACAGAATCACTGCTGAAAATGCAGGGAAGGATATTCATGCGTTTCTTCGTGAAAAGGGTTATTCACGACATATTCTTGCGTCTATGAAGCCGATCCCGGATGCGGTTCTGGTTAATGGCGTACATCAGTATATGCGTTATGTACTGCAGACGGGTGATATTCTGTCTGCAAAGGTGTGTGATGACGCTTCATCGGCTAATATTCTGCCGGCCCCTGTTCCCTTTACAATTGTCTATGAAGACCAGGACCTGCTTGTGGTCAGCAAGCCTGCCAACGAGGCAATTCACCCGGCGGCCGGACATCCGGCCAATACGCTTGGCAACGGTGTGGCCTGGTACTATCAGCAGAAGGGGGTCCCGTTTGTGTTCCGCTGTATCAATCGTCTGGACCGGGATACGACAGGGCTGCTGATTGTGGCAAAAAATCTGGTCAGTGCTTCTGTACTGGAGCAGCAGCTTGTACGAAGGGAGATCCATCGGACTTACCTGGCAATTGTAGATGGAAAAATGCCTCAGGAGGGGGTCGTCGATCTTCCCATTGCACGGAAGGAGGGATCGCTGATCGAACGCTGCGTCGATCGGGAGAGGGGAGACCGGGCTGTGACGCACTTTCAGATGCTGCAATACTATCCTGCACCGGGACGGACTGATTTCCTTTTTCCGGAAAAGACAAATGTGCCGGGGAATCGTTTATTAACCGGATATTCGGCTGTCCAGCTCAGGCTGGAAACGGGGCGGACCCATCAGATCCGTGTGCATATGGCATATCTGGGACATCCGCTGCTTGGAGATACGCTTTATAACACCCATTATCAGAGAAAACCGGACGATTCTCTTGCCGCGGGAACTGTGAAAAGCGCAGGAGAAGATCCACTGTCAATTACACGGCAGGCACTTCAT
This sequence comes from Bilifractor sp., assembly GCA_051879715.1. Classification (GTDB taxonomy): domain Bacteria; phylum Bacillota; class Clostridia; order Lachnospirales; family Lachnospiraceae; genus Bilifractor. The sequence continues at coordinate 16,773 of JBJEMO010000036.1, read as the reverse complement.
TCCTGGAAGCTTGATTTTGCCCATCCGGTTACCGGCGAACCGATGCATTTTGAGGCACCGGTTCCTGAAGATATGGCGGCACTGCTTGAAAGTTAAGTGCCATTGCAGCTAAATTGTCTCAGCCACTCCGAAATTTCGTTGTATGGCATTTTGATTCGTGCTATACTTTCTTTGTGCTGTCGTAAGTTCCGTTTGTCTGGAACGGAAGGGCAGGTTTATTTTCTGACATATATTTTTCAGATCGAGTTTACGGATAGAAAAGAGGAAGAGATCATGGCAGACAAATATGTTGCATATGTTGGAACCTATACCCATGGAAGCAGTATCGGCATTCATCTGTATGACGTGGATGTCAAAGAGGGGACGCTGTCGCTGCGGAAGGTTATTCCTGTGAATAACTCTTCCTATATCTGCCGTTCCGTGAATGGTAAATTCCTGTATTCCATTGCGGATGAGGGAGTTGCCGTATTTGCCATAAAGCCTGATGGGGATCTTGAGATGATCAATAAGATCGGCATTGATGGAATGCGTGGGTGTTATATCACAGTCGATCAGACCGGGCAGTACCTTCTGGTTGCGGGGTACCATGATGGAAAAGTCACACTGGTGCACACACATCATGACGGGCGTCTGGGATCCGTGATGGACGGGGTATTTCATAAAGGACTGGGAAGTGTTGCAGAGCGGAATTTCCGTCCCCACGTGAGCTGTGTAAAGATGACACCGGACAACCGGTTTATCTGTGCAGTGGATAATGGAATTGATCAGGTGAAGATCTACAGCATCAGTTCCAAGAACAAGCTGAAACTGGTGGATATCCTGCGCTGTGAGCGTGAGTCTGGCCCCAGGCTGATAGAATTTGGCAAGGACGGGCGCTTCGCATATCTTATCTCAGAGCTTGCAAACCGTGTGGACGTCTATTCCTATTCTATTGAAGATGATGTACCGCAGTTTGAACATCTTCAGAGCATCAGCACAACCTCTGACAATGTTGATCAGCTGCATGATGCAGCTTCCGGTATGACAATTTCACCAGATGGAAGATACCTGTTTACTTCTACAGCGGGAGATGATACGGTTGCCATGTTTGCCATTGATCCGGATACGGGACTTCTGACAAAGAAGTTCGCACTTCCTATCAGCGGAGAATATCCGAAGGATATTGCTCTGTTCCCGGATGGAAAGCACATCGCCTGCGTCAATCATGAATCAAATACAGTCACGACCTTTGCAATTGATTACAAACATAACATCCTGGTCATGAAGGGAAGACCAATGCAGGTTGATACACCGAACTGTATCCTGATTACCAGAATGGGTGCAGACAGGCATTGAGCATTTGCATTTATTGACATTAGATGATGCAGAATAAGCAGCGGATCACTCCGCTGCTTTTCTTTTCAGGAACAAAGGGCAGGAGCAGACAAATAAAATACCATACGAATGCTATGCATGATGTAAGGGTGAAAAGGTGTATGCTCACGAAATTGCCTTGAAATTCTCATGGTTTCGACAAGCAGGAAGTACTACGGTTCTTCGATTTTGCTAAAGTCGTTCAGAAAAAGTCAAAAAGGAGAAACTGGATGAAAAGCGGGGTAGTGCTGGTTCCATGCGGGACATATGAACCGGAACAGGTGTATCAGGCGATGAGGAAGGGCCTGGACCTGATGGGAGGTATCGGAAAATATATACATCATAAGGAAAAAGTGCTGATCAAGCTGAATCTCGTCCGCGAAGCAGATGCTGAGCGTGCTGTTACAACGCACCCGGTTGTTGGCGAAATGATGGCCAGGATCCTGTATGAAGAAAATTACGCAGACGTTTCCATCGGTGATTCCGGAGGCTTCGGGTCCTCTGTCCGTACTATGGAACATCTGGGTATGCGGGAGGAGCTGGAGAGGTATCATTGTCGCATGGCGGCTTTTGAAGAGGCAGTAAAGACTGAATTTCCGGAGGGTATTCATGCCAGAACCTTCATGCTTGCCAGAGATGCTGCAGAGGCTGATGCACTGATCAGCGTAAGCAAGATGAAGACCCATGCGCTGGAGCATATTACAGGGGCGGTGAAGAATCAGTACGGCTGCGTACAGGGAAAGCACAAGGCAAAGGGACATACGCAGTATCCAAGTGCAGAGAGCATGGCAAGAATGATTGTGGACCTTAACAGGCTTCTGAAGCCACGGCTGTATATTATGGACGGCATTATTGCCATGGAGGGAAATGGCCCGACATCAGGTGATCCTGTACCGATGCATCTGCTGCTTTTTTCTACGGATCCGGTAGCCCTGGATGGCATATTCGCAAGACTGGTTTATCTGGACCCGGAGATCGTCCCGACAGAGGTCGCGGGGGCCCAGATGGGCCTTGGAACATGGAACGAAAAGGAAATTGATCTGCTTACACCTGATGGCCCTATCACTATGCAGGAAGCAGTGGAAAAATACGGAAAGCCTGATTTCCGCGTTGACCGGAGGAAGGGGAAGGCTACAGGTGTGATGAATGCAGTCACCATCCTTCATTTTCTGAAGCCTGGCCCAAGGATTGATCCACAGAAGTGCAGGAAGTGCGGAGTGTGTGTAGAGAGCTGTCCACTGGACGGTAAGGCACTTTCCTTTTCAAAGGGACGGAACCATCCGCCGGTCTATCACTACAGTAAGTGTATCAGGTGCTTCTGCTGTCAGGAAATGTGTCCCTATAAGGCTATTTATGTCCGCTAGGCTGCCGAATCAGCGTTATTGGCAATTTCGCATAAAACCAGCTAACTGCCGTAATATCCCGCTCCAAAGGACTGCATGAGAAGTACCCTGCCAGGCAGGCTTCTGAACAGTATCGTCGTTACATGTATTTAATAAAATACATGCACCGAACTGGTGACAAAGAAAATTGCGGGTGATATAATAATCTCGTATGTGTATATAGTTAAATTATACATTTTAAGTTTTATAAGGAGGAATAGTTACGATGGCAAGAAAAATGAAAACCATGGATGGTAACACCGCAGCAGCACATGCTTCCTACGCGTTTACCGAAGTGGCAGCGATCTATCCGATCACACCTTCTTCACCGATGGCTGAGCACACAGATGAGTGGGCTACCCAGGGCAGGAAGAATCTGTTCGGACAGGAAGTTCAGATCACAGAGATGCAGTCCGAGGCAGGTGCAGCAGGTGCAGTTCATGGCTCTGTTGCAGCAGGTGCCCTGACAACCACCTATACCGCATCCCAGGGTCTTCTCCTGATGATCCCGAATATTTACAAGATTGCCGGTGAGCAGCTGCCAGCAGTATTTGATGTATCTGCCCGTTGCGTAGCCACTCACGCGCTGAACATTTTCGGCGATCATTCCGACGTATATGCATGTCGTCAGACCGGTGCTGCCATGCTCTGTGAATCTTCCGTACAGGAGGTCATGGACCTGACACCTGTTGCACATGCATCTGCTATTTCCGGACATCTTCCATTCATCAACTTCTTTGATGGATTCCGTACATCTCATGAGCTTCAGAAGATTGAGACCTGGGACTATGAGGATCTCAGAGACATGATCGATATGAAGGCACTCAAGGAGTTCAAGCAGAATGCTTTGAACCCGGAGAATCCGAAGGAGATGGGATCTGCACAGAACCCGGATATCTTCTTCCAGACCCGTGAGGCCTGCAACACCCTGTATGATGATATGCCCGGAATCGTTCAGAAGTACATGGATATGGTTAACGCCAAGATCGGAACAGATTACAAGCTGTTCAACTACTATGGCGCTCCGGATGCTGACCAGGTTATCGTAGCTATGGGTTCTGTTTGCGACTGTATCGAAGAGACCATCGATTATCTGATGGCACAGGGCCGCAAGGTCGGCGTTGTAAAGGTACGTCTGTACAGACCTTTCTCCAGACAGGCACTGATTGATGCGATCCCGGATACTGTAAAGAAGGTTTCCGTACTGGATCGTACAAAGGAGCCGGGTTCCATCGGCGAGCCACTGTTCCTGGATGTTGTAGAGGCACTCCGTGGAAGCAAGTTCGACGGCATCAAGATCTTTGGCGGACGTTACGGTCTTGGATCAAAGGATACAACACCGGAGCAGATCGTTGCTGTATTTGACAATGAGACCAAGGAAAGATTTACCATTGATATCGTAGATGATGTAACAAATCTGTCTCTGCCTGTTGGCGAGCCGCTTGTTACAACACCGGAAGGAACCGTGAACTGCAAGTTCTGGGGACTTGGTGCAGATGGTACCGTTGGTGCAAACAAGAACTCCATCAAGATCATCGGCGACAACACAGATATGTATGCACAGGCTTACTTCGATTATGATTCCAAGAAGTCCGGCGGTGTTACCATGTCTCACCTGCGTTTCGGAAAGAAACCGATCAAGTCCACATACCTGATTCACAGAGCAAACTTTGTTGCATGTCATAATCCTTCCTACATCACAAAGTTCAACATGGTGCAGGAGCTGGTAGATGGCGGAACATTCCTTCTGAACTGCCCGTGGACCGGAGAGGAGCTGGAGAAGCATCTTCCCGGACAGGTAAAGGCTTATATCGCAAAGCACAACATCAAGTTCTATGTCATTGATGGTGTAAAGACCGGTATTGAGGTTGGTATGGGCCCGACCCGTATCAACACAATTCTTCAGTCTGCATTCTTCAAGCTGACCGGAATTATCCCGGAGGAGAAGGCTATCGAGCTGATGAAGGCTGCCGCAAAGGCTACCTACGGACGCAAGGGTGATGACGTTGTCAAGAAGAACTGGGCAGCTATTGATGCCGGTGCACAGAGAGTTGTCAAGGTTGACGTTCCTGCAAGCTGGGCTGACTGCCAGGATGAGGGCCTTGAGTTCAAGAAGGTATCTGAGGGACGCAAGGATGCCGTTGACTTTGTCAACAACATTCAGCTTGCCGTTTCCGCACAGGAGGGCAACACCCTTAAGGTTTCCGATGTTATGAAGTATGCAAACGGCGAGACACCGTCTGGTACCGCTGCATATGAGAAGCGTGGCATCGCTGTAAGTGTTCCGGTTTGGAACAGTGACAATTGTATCCAGTGTAACAGATGCTCCTATGTCTGCCCGCACGCTGTAATCCGTCCGTTTGCCATGACAGATGCTGAGGTTGCTGCTGCACCGGAAGGCTTCAAGAGCATTCCGATGACAGGTATGCCATCTTACAAGTTCGGCATCCAGATCTCCACACTGGACTGCACAGGATGCGGCTCCTGCGCGAATGTATGTCCTGGCAAGAAGGGTGAGAAGGCTCTTACCATGACTCCAATCGCAGATGCAATGGATCAGCAGAAGGGCTTCGATTACGCTGTGAAGCTTCCGGAGAAGCAGGATGTTATCGAGAAGTTCAAGATCACATCTGTAAAGGGAAGCCAGTTCAAGAGACCGCTGCTTGAGTTCTCCGGTGCCTGCGCAGGCTGTGGCGAGACTCCTTATGTGAAGCTGATCACTCAGCTGTTCGGCAGCAGAATGCAGATCGGCAACGCTACAGGATGCTCCTCTATCTGGGCAAACTCTTCACCTTCTACACCTTACACGGTAGATCAGAACGGCAGAGGACCAGCATGGTCCAACTCCCTGTTCGAGGATGCTGCTGAGTTCGGCTATGGTATGCTGCTTGGACAGAAAGCAATCCGTGACGAGCTGAAGACCAAGGTAGAAGCTCTCATGGAGAAGGATGCATCTGTCAAGGAAGCTGGCCAGGAGTGGCTGGATACCATGAAGAAGGGCGCTGAGAACAGAGTTGCTACCGACAAGCTTCTTGCTGCAATTGAGGGCAATACAAGCGAGGAAGCTTCCTTTATCAAGGACAACAAGCAGTTCCTTGGAAAGAAGTCCAACTGGGTATTCGGTGGTGACGGATGGGGCTATGATATCGGATTTGGCGGACTGGATCATGTAATCGCATCCGACAAAGATATCAATGTTCTTGTCATCGATACTGAGGTATACTCCAATACAGGCGGACAGTCCTCCAAGGCTACACCTACCGGTGCAGTTGCACAGTTCGCTGCTGGTGGTAAGGAGACGAAGAAGAAAGACCTTGCTTCCATCGCTATGTCCTACGGTTATGTATATGTAGCACAGATCGCAATGGGCGCAGATTACAATCAGGCTGTAAAGGCTATCAGCGAGGCTGAGGCATATGACGGACCTTCACTGATCATTGCATATGCTCCTTGCATCAACCATGGTATCCGCAAGGGTATGGGCAAGGTTATGACAGAGGAAGAGCTTGCTGTTAAGTCCGGATACTGGAACCTGTTCCGTTACAACCCGGCTCTGGTTGGAACAGACAAACCTGCATTCACACTTGATTCCAAGGCTCCGCAGACTGATCTTTATCAAGACTTCCTGGATGGTGAGGTTCGTTACAACTCCCTGAAGAGAGCAAATCCGGAGAAGGCTGCGAGACTGCAGAGCAAGCAGAAGGAAGAGTCTGCTGAGAGATATACATACCTCAACAAGCTCATCAAGCTCTACGGACCGGAAGAAAATTAATAAGAGCTGCAGCTATATGGCTGCATGCTGGTGCTGACAATTCCATATGGAATCAGTAAGAAGGCCCCGGCGCAGAATACTCTGCGCCGGGGCCTTTCTGAATTTGTGTATGGAACAAGAAGCCTTTATAAAAATATTTTGTTACAGTTTGATGGTCTGTCAGGCGTGCGCTTCTCATGCAGTCCTTTGAAGCGAGTTTTACGGACAGTTAACTGGTTTGATGCGGAATTGTCAATAACGTTGATTGCGAGAATGTTTGAGGAGGGCGGTTTTTGCCCGACGAGTTTCGCAGCAACAACGCCTAAGCATCAAACCGGCTTACTGTCCGTTTACGAGCGGAAACAGACAAATGAGAAGTCCACGTCTGACAGACCTTCAAGCAGTAAGCTTTCTTTATGCATGCATAAGGTCAGGTATTTGCGCACTGTCATACAATATGCTATATTACATGAGTATAAGTCTGTTCCATATCTGTCTTGAAGAAGTATGGAAAATCCATCAGAAAACGCACAGAAGATCTGTGCTGCGAGGAATAAAGCATGGCAATCGACAAAAGTTTTATGTTAAAGAAAATTGAAAAAAATGCGTGTATCTATGTCCTGTATTCAGCATTGACACACTGCCCATTTGTAGAATGTGATCCCGAGACATTTGATGATCAGATTTACATCTTTACAACGAAGGAGATGACCCAGGCCTTTGCTCATCCATATACGTTGGATAAGTATCTTTTACAGGCGGTAAAGGTAGAGGGTGGCATGATCGTTCCGTTTCTGAGAACTTTGTATCTGTATGGTATCAATGCAGTGATGTATCAGGATGAGGGAGCGCCAATCCGTATTCAGCTGGGAGATCTGGTTGAAAAGCCGGATATTGAGACAATGCGGAACGATAAGATTCCAAGGGCAAATCCGGAGATGCAGCTTACGGCATTATATTTCATGCAGGAGCTTACCCGGCCGGTAGAACGTAACCAGGAGGAGAAGAAGCATCTGCATGATCTTGAGGAAGAAATGGCACACAACCTGTTCCGGTCCCGTTTTATTATTTCCTTTGATGTCAGTGAGATCGAGGGAAAATGGAATCCAAAGGATAAGAATCAGAAGGTGAAGGTTCCACTTGTCAGAACAAAGACTGGAAAGACCTTCCAGCCGATCTATACGGATTTTGGCGAGGTTCAGAAATTCAATCAGAGAAACAAGGGTGTCAGGCTTGAACTTACCCCCATTACGTATGACCGCATTCCCGGTTTTCTTGTAAAGGAATCAGAGGGGTTCGTATTCAATCCTGCAGGCTTTAATCTTGTACTGACAGGCGATCAGATCCGCCAGATGGCTGAGCGTTACGGAGAAAAAATGCCGGAATAACGGTGAACTATGAATTAGAGAGGAAGCTGTTATGACAGATGCTTATGAATTAATCAGCGAGGAATATATTCAGGATGTGCATGCAAAGGGCAGCCTTCTGCGGCACAGGAAAAGCGGGGCGCGGATTGCACTCCTGTCGAACAATGATGAGAACAAAGTGTTTAATATCGCTTTTCGTACGCCACCGAAGAATTCAACAGGTGTTGCACACATTATTGAGCACACAGTTCTGTGCGGGTCCAGAAAGTTTCCACTGAAGGATCCCTTTGTGGAACTGGTAAAGGGGTCTTTGAACACCTTTCTGAATGCCATGACCTATCCGGACAAGACCATGTTCCCGGTTGCAAGCTGCAATGACACAGATTTCCAGAATCTTATGGATGTGTATCTTGACGCTGTATTTTTCCCGAATATCTATAAGAATGAAAAGATATTCCGTCAGGAGGGATGGCATTATCAGCTGGAGAAGAAAGAAGATCCCCTGACGTATAATGGTGTTGTATACAATGAGATGAAGGGAGCCTTCTCTTCTGCGGATGAGGTGCTGGACCGTGCCGTCTTTAATGCGCTTTTCCCGGACACCCCCTATGGCGTGGAGTCAGGTGGCGATCCGGAGGAGATACCGTCACTGACCTATGAAGAGTTTCTGGATTTCCATAGAAAATATTATCATCCTTCAAACAGTTATATCTATCTTTATGGCAACATGAACATGGAGGAGAAGCTGGACTGGCTTGACAGGGAATATCTCAGCCGTTTTGACAATATTCCGGTGGAATCCCAGATTCCCAAGCAGCAGGCTTTTGCGGAAGCAAAGGACCTGACACTGCACTATCCGGTATTGGACAGTGAGCCGGTAAAGGATAACACCTATCTGTCTTCCAGCGTGGTAGTAGGTGATTATTCTGATGTAACTTTGAATATTGCATTTTCTGTGCTTGAATATGTGCTTCTGGACGCTCCGGGGGCACCTGTCAAGCAGGCGCTGCTGGACGCGGGAATCGGCAAGGACGTAGAGGGGGCATACAATGATGGAATTCTTCAGCCTTTCTTCTCTGTCATTGCCAAAAATGCGAATGAAGAGGATAAGGAACGCTTTCTCTCTGTCATGCACGATACCTTGCAGAAGCTGGCAGATGAGGGACTGGACACGCTGGCGATTGCTTCCGGAATCAACTATTTTGAATTCAGGTTCCGGGAGGCGGATTATGCCCAGTTCCCCAAGGGACTGATCTACGGGATCGATCTGTTTGACAGCTGGCTGTATGATGATACGAAGCCTTTTGCGTATCTGAAGGAGCTGGATGTCTTTGCCGATCTGAAAAAGAAAAACGGTACCGGTTACTTTGAAGATCTGATCCGTAAATATCTCCTTTCAAATACGCATGGTGCTGTTGTGACGCTGGTGCCTGATAAGGGGCTTGCAGCCCGTCGGGAAAAGGCGACAGCGGAGAAGCTCTCTGCTTATAAAGCCTCTCTTTCGGATGATGAAATATCAGCGATTGTAGAAGAGACGAAGGCGCTGAAGGAATATCAGGAATCAAAGGATTCCAAAGAAGCAATTGACAGTCTGCCGACGCTTTCAAGATCGGATATTGACCGTGAAACACCGGTACGTCTGCACACAGAGCATATTCTTGTTGACAATACGGATTATCTGCGGCACGAGTATGATACAAATGGCATTGCTTATCTGACATTGCTATTTGATACGGCAAAGGTCCCGGATGAACTGGTTCCTTACCTTGGCATTCTGAAGAATGTCCTTGGGGTTGTGGATACGGAGCATTATACCTATGGACGTCTCTTCCATGAGATCAATGCAAAGACCGGAGGCATCAACTTTGGTCTGCAGGTTTTCCCGGTGGAAAAGGGCGTGGATGACAATAAGGGTTACCGGATGTTCGGTGTCAAGGCGAAATATCTCTATGAGGAGCATACCTTCGTCTTTGACATGATCCGTAAGATTCTGAAGACATCAAAGCTTGACAGCAAAAAGAGACTACGTGAGATTCTATCCAGCACCAGAGCGGGAATGGAACAGGCGATTCCTGCTGCAGGCCATACATCTGCGGCAAGGCGTGCACTTTCCTATCAGTCCCTGCTCTCTGGATGGACAGAGGTTACAACGGGAATCGGCCAGTTCCGTCTGGTGGAGGATCTGGAGGAGCATTTTGACGAGCGTGTGGACGATCTGATCGCAAAGCTGCAGAAGCTGATGGTCATCGTGTTCCGCCCGGAGAACCTTACGGTGAGTCTGATTTCCGAAGAGCAGGGATTTGACTGGATGGAAGAGGATATCCTGTCACTGAAGAAGGACCTTTACACAGAAGCATACACAGCGGGCAGCTTTGCCTGGAAGCCGGAACAGAAAAACGAGGGCTTCAAGACCTCCGGTCAGGTGCAGTATGTCGCGCAGGCAGGCAACTATCGGAAGGACGGATATGCGTATACCGGTGCATTCCGCATTCTGCGCATGATTCTGAATTATGATTACCTCTGGATGAATTTACGGGTACTCGGAGGCGCCTATGGGTGCATGAGCAGCTTCAAGCGCTCCGGAGACAGTTTCCTGGTATCTTACAGAGATCCCCATCTGAAGCACACGCTTGATGTGTATGCGGGCCTGCCGGAATATCTTAAGAAGTTTGATGCAGATGAGAAAACCATGACGAAATATATCATCGGAACAATCAGTGAGCTGGATACACCGATGACGGCGTCTGGCAAGGGAAGCCTTGCATTGAACTGCTGGTATGCGAATCTGACAGAAGCGGATTTCCAGAAGGAGAGAGAACAGGTTCTGGATGCGGACGTAGAGGACATCAGGGCTCTTGCGGGTCCGATGGAATCCGTGCTCTCTGCACACAATATCTGTGTCATCGGCAGTGAGAACGCGGTCCGGAAGCATGCGGATCTTTTCAAAAAGGTGGAAGGACTTTCCTGAGACGGGAGCGCTGGTATGGAGGAAACAAATGCAAAGCTGAAATCCGGATTTGTGGCGCTGATCGGAAGGCCGAATGTGGGGAAATCCACCTTGATGAATCATCTGATCGGACAGAAGATTGCCATCACGTCGCGGAAGCCACAGACAACCAGGAACAGGATTCAGACCATATACAATGGAGACAGAGGCCAGATCGTTTTTCTGGATACACCGGGTATTCACAAGGCAAAGAACAAGCTTGGCGAATACATGGTGTATGCGGCGGAAAGCTCTCTGAAAAATGTGGACGCCGTACTCTGGCTGATTGAGCCGGGAGATTATATCGGAGCAGCGGAACAGCATATTGCGAAAATGCTGGATCAGGCAGGACTCCCGGTTATCCTGGTGATCAATAAAGTGGATAAGGTGAAGAAGGATGTTGTGCAGAAGACAATGGATACTTACCGGAATGTCACCCGGTTTGAGGATATTGTCTGTGTGTCAGCACTTCACAGCACAAACCTGGACAGCCTTCTTGACAGTCTTTTCAAGGTACTTCCCTATGGCCCCCGTTTTTTCCCGGAGGAGGCGGTGACGGATCAGCCGGTCCGGCAGATTGCGTCTGAGATGATCCGGGAAAAGGCGCTCCGTTCACTTGGAGAGGAAATCCCTCACGGAATCGCCGTTGTAATTGACAAGATGCGGGAGCGTCCCGATGGTTCGATGACGGATATTGAGGCGACGATTATCTGTGAGAAGGAATCCCACAAGGGAATCATCATAGGTAAAAACGGCGCAATGCTGAAAAAGATCGGGACTGAAGCGCGGAAGGATATCGAGACCATGCTTGATGGAAGGGTAAGCCTCAAGCTTTGGGTGAAGGTCCGCAAGGACTGGAGAGAGAGCGATATCCTTGTGCGGAATTACGGATACGATAAAAAGGAACTGAAAGAATAACGTGCAGGGAAAAGCAACTGAAGGAACAGCGTACTGTCCAGATAAATTCTTCACGGTCCATTGAAGCCCATAGAGGAATCATTATGGAAGAAGAGCTGTCAGGTGTGCAACATGAGTGAACAGATCAATGTATCAGGGATGGTCTTGTCAGCTATGCCCATTGGTGAGAATGATAAGAGGCTGGTAATTCTTACCCGGGAGCTGGGACGGATCAGCTGCTTCGCCAGGGGCGCAAGACGGCCGGGAAGTACGCTCATGGCGCTCTCCAATCCATTTGCTTTTGGCACGTTCACTCTGATTCAGGGAAGGAATTCCTACAGTCTTATATCTGCTTCGATACGTGAGTATTTTACAGAGCTTGCCTGTGAACAGCCGGGGGTTTATTACGGATATTATTTTCTGGATTTTGCCGATTATTACGGGCGCGAGGGTATTGACGGAACGGATATGCTGAATCTGCTTTACCTTACGATGAAGGCTATCCTGAACCCGCATCTTGATAACCGGCTGATCCGCAGGATTTTTGAAATACGTATCATGACAATCAACGGAGAATATGCGGCAGATGCAGCACATCTGAGCAGTTCTGCACTCTACGTGGTGCATTACTGTATGACGGCGCCGCTCACAAAGCTGTATACATTTGGTGTAAAACCGGAAATACTGGAGGAACTTGAACGGGTTCTGAACCGGCAGACAGACCGGATACTGGACCGCCCCCTGCGAAGTAAAAGAGTCTTGAATGAAATGATTCAATAGTTATATAGCGCTATTGTTGAATATACTGGTAATGAAGAGGGTCTTCTGCAAAAGAAGACCCTTTTTTTGTCAAACCTGGGTCTACTCAAAACGTTTCGCTTTTGCTATAATGTATAACGTAAAGGAACAGATTGTACAATCCAGCTTACACGTGTTTAAGGAGGCTTTTACAAATGACGTATTATGGGGCGTTGGATTTTGGTGCATCCAGCGGGCGTATGATGCTCGGATGGATCGAGGACGGAAAATTTCAGCTGCAGGAAGTACATCGCTTTGAGAATGGAATGGTCAGGAAGGATGGTGAACTCTGCTGGGAGTTTGACCGGATTTTCAATGAGGTCAAGATTGCGCTGAAGAAGTGCAAGGAGATCGGCAAGGTGCCAAGTTATGTTGGAGTAGACACCTGGGGTGTAGACTTTGTTCTCCTGGACAAGGACGATAACGTTGTAGGAAATACCGTTGGGTATCGGGACCATCGCACAGATGGTATGGATGAAGAGGTTTACAAGTATATTTCTCTTCAGGACCTGTATGCGAGAACAGGCATTCAGAAGGCGATCTTCAATACCATCTACCAGCTGATGGCAGTAAAGACAAAGCATCCGGAATATCTGGAGCAGGCGCAGACGCTTCTCTATGTGCCGGATTACTTCCATTATCTGCTTACCGGCAAGAAGGTAAATGAGTACACAGAGGCTACAACGGGCCAGCTGATCAATGCGAAGACCAACGAGTATGACTGGGAGCTGATTGACAAGCTGGGTTATCCGAGAAGAATTTTCCAGAAGCTTGTGATGCCCGGGACAAAGCTTGGACACATTCGTCCGGAGCTTGCCGAGGAGATCGGATATGATCTTGAGGTCGTTGTTCCCTGCACCCATGATACAGGTTCTGCCGTTCTTTCGGTGCCGGCGAATGATGATGACTTTGTGTATATCAGTTCCGGTACCTGGTCACTGATGGGCGTGGAGAGAAAGACCGCTGATACCAGCGCAAAGAGCTGCGCTCTCAATTTCACCAACGAGGGCGGATATGATCACAGATATCGTTATCTGAAGAACATCATGGGGCTGTGGATGATTAATTCCGCAAGACATGAGGTCAATGACAAATACAGCTTCCCGCAGATTGTGGAGATGGCAGAAGCTGAGAAGGACTTCCCCTCAAGAGTAGACGCAAACGATGAGAGATTTCTTTCACCGGACAGCATGATCGGGGAGATCAAGAAGGCCTGTGCAGAAAGCGGCCAGAAGGTGCCGGAGAACTTCGGACAGCTGGCGACCCTGATTTACACCTCCCTGGCAGAATGCTATGCAAAAACCGAGAAGGAGCTGGAGGAAGCGAATGGAAGAACCTATTCAAGAATCCACATCGTCGGCGGTGGATGCAATGTTGATTACCTGAACCGTCTGACGGCAAAGGCAACCGGCAAGGAGGTCCATGCCGGTCCGAATGAGGGAACCGCTATCGGTAATATTACAGCGCAGATGCTCGCTACCGGTGTGTTCTCCAGTGTAGAAGAGGCCCGAGACAATATTCATAAATCCTTTGGCATTAAGGTATACAATCCGCAGGGCGAGCGTATATCCTGATATATCATTGCAGGGTCTGCCTTAAAAAGGCAATGAACACGAAAACAAGGGTATCCGCACATGTCTGGGGTGCATACACAACATGAAAGCATAGAACCGGCGCATGAAACGACCTGAAGCATGGAAAATCCGGAAGAAGGACATGCCGGCCGCTCTGGTTGTGCGGATGATACAGGCTGAAATTTTATTTTCAGGAGATGAAGATATGGCTACAATTAAGGAAAGATATGAAATTGCAAAAGAACAGTACGCGGCGCTTGGCATTGATACGGATGCCGCAATCGCTACACTGAAGGACGTTCCGGTTTCTCTGCATTGCTGGCAGGGCGATGACGTACATGGATTTGATTCAGACGGACAGCTGACCGGAGGTATTCAGACAACCGGAAACTATCCGGGGATCGCGAGAACACCGGAAGAACTGATGGCTGATATGGAAGAGGTCATGAAGCTTGTTCCCGGTAAGGTTAAGCTGAATCTTCATGCAAGCTACGCTATTTTTGAAAAGGGTCAGAAGGTAGATCGGGATAAGATTGAGCCGAAGCATTTCCAGAAATGGGTGGATTTTGCGAAGAAGCACCACATGGGAATTGACTTTAACCCGACATTTTTCTCTCATCCCTGTGTAGGACCCGACGGCATGAATCTCTCAAGTGCAGACGAGAATGTCCGCAAATTCTGGATTGAGCATGGCAAGGCCTGCATCCGTATCGCCAATTATTTTGCGGAGCAGACAGGCGAGGTCTGCGTCATGAACATCTGGACCGGAGACGGTCTGAAGGATGTTCCGGCAGACCGTATGGGTCCGAGAATGCGTTACAAGGATTCTGTAGATCAGATTCTTTCCGAGCCTTATGATTTCAATAAGGTTAAGCCCTGCCTTGAGTCCAAGGTATTCGGTATCGGTGTGGAAGCATTTACCTCCGGTTCTTCCGAGTTTGCCCTCAGCTATGCCGCATTCAATAAAGATAAGCTTATTCCGCTGATGGATAATGGACATTATCATCCTACAGAGGTGGTTTCTGACAAGATTCCGGCACTTCTTACCTTCTTCCCGGAGATTGCGCTGCATATCACCCGTCCGATCCGCTGGGATTCTGATCATGTCGTTCTCTTTGATGATGAGCCAAAGGAGATGGCAAAGGAAATTGTGCGCAATAACGCACTGAATCGTGTACACATGGCGCTGGATTACTTTGATGCATCCATTAACCGCGTGTCTGCATGGGCAGTCGGCTTCCGCACATGGCAGAAGTGCCTTCTGAACGCCCTGTGCCTGCCAAATGAGCATCTCAAGGAGCTTCAGAACGCCGGCAATTTCACACAGCTGATGATTGATCAGGAGGCAGACAAGATGCTTCCATTCGGCGATGTATGGGCATATTACAACGAGGTATGCGGAGCACCGCAGGAGGGAGCTGAGTACTCTGCAGAGATCAATAGATACTGGAATGAGGTGCAGAGCAAGCGCCAGTAACGCTATTATTGTTCACAAATAAATTTTTTGGGGATTTCATGATCCTGCTGTTATGCGTAAACGGATACGATGCCGGTTACGGTATGACGCACAGGGGTGTGAAATCCCTTTTTGTATCTGTATTCGTATGCATATCTGCGCATGTCATATCTGCGCATGTATTTATTTGAGGGTGCGGCATATCGGCAACCTTTCATTTTTCGTAAATCTTTAGCATCTGCTATAGTACGAAAGAGGATTTTGTCCAGTCTTTACAAGAGTAAAGCCTTGACAAGGCCTTCTTTTTTGTGCAAAATCAGCTTCGATATTTTTGAACAGCTGGAAGTATGGAAAGGAAGAACAGGATGAGATTACTGCTGATCAGACATGGAGATCCGGATTATATCAAAGATTCCCTGACCGAAAAGGGTGATGTAGAGGTGGGACTTCTGGCAGATGTGCTGGCAGGCGACAGGATCGACGACGTATATGTTTCGCCGCTGGGACGGGCGCGGAGAACTGCTTCTTATACCCTCAGAAAAATTGGCAAGAAGGGAATTACAAAGGAATGGCTTCAGGAATTCGCCTGTGAGATGGATATCAGCCATTCGGAAGAGTTGAGGAGCGCATATCCGGACGCGAGGCTTCTGGAGGATGGAACGCCCGTGCGAAACATCCCGTGGGACATGCTGCCATCTTCTCTGATGCAGGATCCGCGGTATCTTGATCCTGTGGACTGGAGAAAGACACTTGTGGCGCAGAACAGCAATATGACAGAGGTTTACGACCAGGTAACTTCATCCATGGATGATCTGCTGGCAGAGTATGGATACAGACGTGATGGAGGATACTATCGTGTTCTGCATGAATCCGCCAGAACCGTGGCTTTCTTCTGCCATTTCGGCGTGAGCTGCGTGCTTCTGTCTCACTTATGGAACTGCTCACCCTTTATTCCATGGCAGTTTCTGTGCATGCAGCCCTCATCGGTTACAGAGCTTGTTACGGAAGAGCGGGAGCAGGGCACAGCGGTGTTCCGGGCGCTGAGAATCGGAGATATCTCGCATCTGCATGCGGGAGGTGAGGCACCATCCTTCATGGGACGCTTCTGTGAATTATACTCAGACAAAACGAGGCATTAAATGGTTATTGTTCAAAGGTGTGCCCAGAGGACACTTCTCATTTGTCTGTTTCCGTTCGTAAACGGACAGT
>JBJEMO010000035.1:0-2999 GCA_051879715.1 Bilifractor sp. | reverse complement strand
GAGCCTATAAGTCCGCCAATCAGAGCGCCAATAATCAGACTGTATGCCGGATGAAATTTCCGGATGATAAGGAAAATCGCGAGCGCCATTCCAATAAGCGCTCCTGCAGTTGAAAACGTATATGTCATTGCCTTACCTCCTTATTTAATCGGGAATGATAGAGTAAGCTTAATCAGCCGGGCCGCCTGCTCGGCTGAGGCAGCCATATTTTTCCTGGCGTTTTCGTTGTCACAGGCTTCTTCTAATGTCGAAACGCCGCGTACGATAGGGAAATATGCATCGATGCCACATTCTATGCAGGCGCTCGCATCATCGGTGACGCTTCCGGCAAATGCGATGACAGGCTTCCCGTGTGCTTTTGCGAGGTTTGCGACACCGACCGGTACCTTGCCCATGGCGGTTTGACAGTCTAGCCGTCCTTCACCGGTGATTATCAGATCAGCGTCCTTCAGGTATGATTCGAGACGGGTCTCCTCCAGAACGATCTGGATTCCGGACTCAAGCTTTGCGGGCAGAAAAGTGCGGAAGGCAAAGCCCATCCCACCGGCAGCACCTGTCCCGGGGAAATCAGGATCAGCATCCGGATGAAGAGTTCTGGCTACTTTTGCATATCGTGCAAGCCAGCGATCCATATTTTCGATATCCTCTGGGCCAGCTCCCTTCTGAGGACCGAAGACCCTGCTGCACCCATTGCTTCCGCACAGCGGATTAGTGACATCACAGGCGATTCTGAAGGTGCATTCCGAAAGCTCTGGTATGACCTGATCTGTGGTAATCACAGCAAGCTTTTCAAGCCCCTCGGCGCCTCGCGGTATTTCTCTGCCATCGTCATCTAAAAGTCCGAAGCCAAGAGCCTGAAGCATGCCAGCGCCGCCGTCATTTGTCGCACTTCCTCCGATTCCTATTATAAAACGCCGGCAGCCTTTTTTAATGGCATCTGCAATCACCTCGCCGACTCCATAGGTTGTTGCTTTGAGCGGATTTAGATCCTCGGCAGGAACTAAAGTAATGCCGGCCGCGCCGCTCATTTCAATCACCGCTGTCATGGAATCCTGAATCAAGCCATAGGCACAGTCTACCGGCTGTCCGAAAGGTCCACTGACCGTGACATGCTCCAGGTGTCCGTTCATTCCATTTGTCAGGGCTTCAACCGTCCCCTCACCGCCGTCTGCAAGCGGACGCACTATGATCTCAGCATCGGGAAACACTCGATGAAAGCCATCGGAAAAAGCATTCCCCGCTTCAATCGAAGTCATGCTTCCCTTGAACGAATCTATGGCGGTCACAATTTTCATATAGCACTCCTTTCCACTTGGCTGCTGCTTTTTCATTTATTTGATATGCTGATTATAGAAAAAAATATCTTTTTATGCTATGTTATGTATGACATATATTATGCATAGAATAATTAAAAAATGTCAGATATAACAGAGAGGAGAAATCACAGAATATGAAGAGCCTGATACGGCATGGTCTGGCACAGCAGATGGTGGATACCATTCACGATGTGTGTGGATATAACATCAATTTTATCAGTCCGGAAGGCAAAATTACCGCATCCACGGATCCGGAGCGCATCGGGATGTTTCACGAGGTGGGAAAAAAGGCCGCACAAAGCGGTGAGACCATAGAGGTGGACAGCGACGAGGATTATTCGGGCACCAGAAAGGGTATCAATATTCCAATCTATTATCACAGCTCGGTTATTGCGGTAATCGGAATTACGGCGGAGCCCTCCGAGGCCCGGAAGTATGCGCATCTTGCTGAGAGAATTTCGGCACTTCTTCTGCACGAGCAGGAAATAGGGGAGAGGTATCGGAACATAGATGAGCGGCGCGCTTATCTGATTCGCTGCATACAGAATGAGGATTTTGAAAACCGCGAATATTTTGACAGCTGCCTGAGCGAGTTTCATATTGACCCGAAGGGCAGATATCGTATGGTCTGTATCGAGATTAATACTCGTTATAATCTTGTGAATATCTCCCTGCTGGAGCAGAAGGTGAGAGCTTTTTTCGACCGACTCGGAGAGGAGGTATACACCTATATCTATCCGAATCGGTTTGCCGGACTCGTACGGTCGGAAGCATATGACAGCTATCAGTCTGTCTTTGCCGGTTTTGCATCGGATCATCATCAGATCCTAAAACTGTCTGTCGGCAGTGATAAAAGCTTCGAAAAGTGCGGCGATTCCTGGCGCGATGCAGTCATTGCTATAAGCTCCATCCGCGGGAGCAGTCAGGATCTCGTTGCATTCGATGATCTCAAGCTGGAAATCCTTCTTTCGGGGATAAGCGGTACAGCCAGAGAGGAATACAGAAAAAAGATGCTGGGAGATCTAAAACCTGCGGAGGTAGAATTCTTAAAGACATACTATGATTCGGACATGTCTCTTAAAGCGGTGGCTGCTAAGCTTTTTTTGCATGTCAACACGGTTCAGCAGAGGCTGAATCGGATTGCGGAGAAAACAGGGATGAACCCGAGAAATTTTCGCGATGCGGTTCTGTTCTGGCTGGCTATGTATGTCTGAATCAAAAAGGTGAAAAAGGGGACTGTCCCTTTTTTCATCTGGTTTGACTTTTGGGGTGGGAACGTATATATTCGAGATAGCGCCTGTGATGAAACCGATAGCTTTGTGTTGATGATGGTGCTCGATGTGGCGCTAGGATAGTAATGAACATATGAGGAGAAAACAGTATGAGGCTTTTGATAATAGAAGATGAGGAGCAGCTTCTAGACGCCTTAAAACGGGGGCTTATGAAATGCGGATATGCTGTCGATACTGCAGAAGACGGGATAACCGGATCAGAGATGGCCTATCAGAACGAATATGATGTGATAATCCTCGATCTGAATCTTCCTGGTAAGGATGGAATAGAAGTGCTTAAGGATATAAGAGCCAGGAGCATGACTACCAAGGTGCTGATCCTGTCCGCCAGATCCTCTGTCCCGGATAAGATAAAGGGGCTGGACCTGGGAGCTAACGACTATCTGGGAAA
>JBJEMO010000034.1:0-21412 GCA_051879715.1 Bilifractor sp. | reverse complement strand
ATGCGAAGAAGCAGCCGGTGCTGGTAGGTACGGTAAATATTGATACCTCTGAGCTTCTGAGCCGTATGCTGAAGCGGGAGGGAATTCCGCATCAGGTTTTGAATGCGAAATATCATGAGCTTGAGGCCGAGATCATCTCCCATGCCGGTGAGGCGGGCGCTGTAACCATTGCCACAAATATGGCCGGCCGAGGCACGGATATCAAGCTGGATGATGAGGCAAGGGCTGCCGGAGGCCTGAAGGTCATCGGTACAGAACGGCATGAATCCAGACGTATTGACAATCAGCTTCGTGGACGTTCCGGCCGTCAGGGAGATCCGGGAGAAAGCCGTTTCTACCTGTCACTGGAGGATGATCTTCTGCGTCTGTTCGGCTCAGAAAAGCTGATGTCCGTATTTAAATCTCTCGGCGTTGCTGAAGGTGAGGAAATCCATCACAAGATGCTTTCTTCTACCATTGAAAAGGCACAGGAGAAGATCGAGGGCAACAACTATGGAATCCGTAAGAATCTGCTGGATTACGACCTTGTAAATAATGAGCAGAGAGAGATTATCTACAAAGAGCGTCGTCAGGTGCTTGATGGAGAGAGCATGCGTGACTCCATCATGAAGATGATTTACGATACCATTGACAATACGGTGGAACGGGCCATTGGAGAGAGTGGCGATGAGCCTGAGAACTGGGACCTCGATGAACTGAACCGGCTGCTGCTTCCGATCATTCCGCTTCGGAAGGTCACGAAGGAGGATGTTGCCTCCCTGCGCAAGGGCAAGGAAGAGCTTAAGCAGAATCTGAAGGATCAGGCAGTCAAGCTTTATGAAGAGAAGGAAGCGCAGTTCGCATCGGAGGAGCAGATCCGTGAACTGGAGCGCGTGATTCTCCTTCGTGTCATTGACGAGAAGTGGATGAACCATATCGATGATATGGAGCAGCTCCGTCAGGGTATCGGCCTTCAGGCTTATGGGCAGAAGGATCCAAAGGTGGAGTACAAGATGCTCGCCTATGACATGTTCAATGAGATGACGGCGGCGATCCAGGAGGATACGATCCGTCTTCTGTACCACGTACGTGTGGAGGAGAAGGTAGAGCGTGAGCAGGTAGCGCAGGTCACCGGAACGAACAGGGAAGATGATTCGAAGAAGCAGCCGGTCAGGAAAAAGGCAAAAAAGATATATCCGAATGACCCCTGCCCCTGTGGAAGCGGCCTGAAATACAAACAGTGCCATGGCAGGAAGGGTGCGCCGCCACTGGATCTCTGATTTCCTGTGGTGCTGCCGTCCCGGGCCCCGATTACCGGTTTTCGGAACCGGCCCGGTAACAGAAAGTCAAACCGGAATAAAATGTTCACAGAACAAAAGGTGGTGAAGCTGATGGTAGTAGAACTTGAGAACATGAAACAGGAACTCAAATCCTTTGATCAGCCATTGGTGGAAGTGAGGGATTCACTTTGACCTCGCTAGCAAAGAGCAGCGGATCGAAGAACTTGAGAGAAAGATGGAAGAGCCGAATTTCTGGGACAACCCGGATGAGGCACAGAAACAGACCAGGGAACTGGGCAATCTGAAGGATGACCGTGATACCTATAATAAGCTGGTTTCTTCCAAGGAAGACATCGAGACATTGATCGAGATGGGAGAGGAAGAGGATGACGCCTCTGTGGTACCTGAGGTACGTGAGATGCTGGATGATTTCAGGCAGAAGCTGGAAAATATCCGGATCAAGACGCTTCTTTCGGAAGAATATGATTCCTGCAACGCAATCGTGCGTCTCAATGCAGGTGCCGGCGGCACGGAGGCTATGGACTGGTGCGCCATGCTGTACCGTATGTATACGAGGTGGGCGGAACGACATGGCTTCAGTATTGAGGAGCTGGATTACCAGGAGGGCGATGAGGCAGGTATCAAATCGGTGATGTTTCAGGTCAATGGTGAGAACGCTTACGGTTACCTGAAATCGGAAGCCGGTGTACACCGGCTGGTCCGGATTTCGCCCTTTAATGCGCAGGCCAAGCGACAGACTTCTTTCGTGTCCTGCGATGTGATGCCGGATCTGGACAAGGATATCGACATCGAAGTGCGGGATGAGGATATCCGTGTGGATACGTATCGTTCCAGTGGTGCCGGCGGACAGCATATCAATAAGACATCCTCTGCAATCCGGATCACGCATATACCGACAGGTATCGTCGTGACCTGTCAGAATGAGCGCTCCCAGCATATGAACAAGGACAAGGCGATGCAGGTCCTGAAATCCAAGCTGTATATGCTGGAGCAGGAAAAGCAGGCAGAGAAGGAGGCAGGTATCCGCGGCGAGGTCACGGATATTGCCTGGGGACATCAGATCCGTTCCTATGTCCTGCAGCCATACACCATGGTCAAGGACCTTCGTACGGGTGAGGAGCGCGCGCAGGCCAGTGCCGTGCTGGATGGGGATCTGGATCCCTTTATCAATGCGTATCTGAAATGGAGCGCGCTGAAGAAAAAAGAGCGTGCGAAATAAAAGAGTCGTTTGGTTCAGGGCTTCTCAATAGAGCTTTATCTATCCCGATAGAATCTATGGCCTGTCAGGAGTTATTAAAAAGAGTTTTTAAAGATTGATTTTTTCAATAGACAGTTTTTTCAATAAAAAATTCAGATGAGAGTGAGGATACATACAGATGGTTAATGTTGCCGTTCTGGGTTACGGAACTGTTGGTTCCGGCGTAGTTGAAGTTATCAATACCAATCATGACAGTATCAATAAGAAAGCTGGAGACGAGATTAACATCAAGTATGTCCTCGATCTCAGGGATTTTCCGGGGGATCCGGTTGAAAAAATCCTTGTGCATGATTTTCAGGTGATCCTGCAGGATCCGGAGGTTGACATCGTGGTGGAAACCATGGGAGGGCTGCATCCTGCCTATGATTTCACCAAGAGCGCACTTCTTGCGGGAAAGAGCGTATGCACCTCGAACAAGGAGCTGGTAGCGACCCACGGGACAGAGCTTCTGAAGATCGCTAAGGAAAAGAATATCAATTATCTGTTTGAGGCGAGCTGCGGTGGCGGTATTCCGATCATCCGTCCGCTGAATTCATCGCTTACAGCAGATGAAATTGATCAGATCACCGGCATTCTGAATGGAACAACCAACTACATTCTGACCAAGATGGCGCGGGAGGGCTCTGATTTCGATGAGGCCCTGGCAGAGGCACAGAATAACGGGTATGCGGAGCGTAACCCGGAGGCAGACATTGAGGGATATGACGCCTGCCGGAAGATCGCCATTCTTTCCTCTCTGGCGTACGGAAGACATGTGGATTATCATGACATCTATACCGAGGGTATTTCAAAGATCACTGCGACAGATATGAAATACGCACAGGAAATCGGCGCAAGCATCAAGCTTCTGGCAACCAGCCGCAAGGCGGATGACGGGTTTTATGCTATGGTCTGCCCCGGCATGATTAATGATGCGAATCCCCTGTACAGTGTCAATGGTGTCTTCAATGCTATTTTTATTCATGGCAATGTCCTTGGAGATGCGATGTTCTATGGAAGCGGCGCAGGAAAGCTGCCGACGGCAAGTGCTGTGGTGGCGGATGTCGTAGATGAGGCGAAGCATCTGCATCGCAATATCATGATGAACTGGAGCAGCAGGACACTGAAGCTGTGCGATGTGAGCAACATGGAAAACCGCTTCTTTGTGCGTGTCAGAGGATCTATCTCCGAAAAGATTGATGCGGTCAATGCGGTATTCGGAAGAGTAGAGCCGATCGGGCTGCCGGCGGTTCCGGGCGAATTTGCCTTTATTACAGGGAAGATGCGGGAAGCGGATTACAAGGAAAAAGCAGCGAAGATGGGGGATGCAATCCTGAGCCGGATCCGTGTTTTTTTCTGATCAGGGCATAATATGACATATAATTAATACAATGGTCAAAGGACGCCAGAGCTATTTCTTCAGTTCTGGTGTCTGAAGATGGTTACAAACCGGCTCATTTGTCGGTGAGAGAGGTGGGAAGCATATGGTAAAACATACAGGAGAAAATTATTATATTTCTACAGCAATTGCTTATGCATCGGGGAAACCGCATATCGGAAATACCTATGAGATCGTCCTTGCGGACAGCATTGCCAGATTTCACAGGATGCAGGGATATAATGTATTTTTTCAGACGGGCACGGACGAGCACGGACAGAAAATAGAGAACAAGGCAAAAGAAAAGGGATGCACGCCCAGGCAGTATGTGGATGACGTTGCTGCCGAGATTCATCGGATCTGGGACCTGATGGACACCTCCTACGACAAATTTATCCGTACGACCGATGATTATCATGTAAAGCAGGTTCAGAAAATATTCAGGAAGTTCTATGAGCAGGGTGATATCTATAAGGGCTTCTATGAGGGCTGGTACTGTACACCCTGTGAATCCTTCTGGACGGAGTCCCAGCTGATAGACGGCAAATGTCCGGACTGCGGACGTCCTGTCACCAAGGCAAGGGAAGAGGCGTATTTCTTCCGTATGAGCAAATATGCACCGAGACTGATCCAGTATATCAATGACCATCCGGAGTTTATTCAGCCGGCATCCAGAAAGAATGAAATGATGAATAATTTCCTTCTTCCGGGACTGCAAGATCTCTGTGTATCCAGAACTTCCTTTAAGTGGGGCATACCGGTTGACTTTGATGACAAGCACGTTGTTTATGTATGGCTGGATGCGCTGACAAACTATATCACCGGGCTGGGTTATGACGCGGACGGAAACAGCAGTGATACCTACAAAAAGTTCTGGCCGGCGGATCTGCATCTGGTGGGCAAGGACATCATACGGTTCCATACCATTTACTGGCCGATTTTCCTCATGGCACTGGGGGAGCCGCTTCCAAAGCAGGTCTTCGGTCATCCATGGCTGCTTCAGGCGGACGGCAAGATGAGCAAATCAAAGGGAAATGTGATCTATGCCGATGATCTGGTGGATCTGTTCGGCGTGGATGCAGTCCGTTATTTCGTCCTGCATGAGATGCCCTTTGAAAATGACGGCGTCATCAGCTGGGAGCTGATGGTGGAGCGGCTGAATTCCGATCTTGCCAATACATTGGGTAATCTGGTCAACCGGACGGTTTCCATGTCCAACAAGTATTTTGGCGGTATTGTTGAGAATAAAAATGCCACCGAGCCGGTGGATGATGACCTGAAGGCAGTTGTTACTGCGACAGCGGGCAGAGTTGAAGAGAAGATGAAGGGACTGCATGTGGCAGATTCCATCACGGAAATCTTTGCACTGTTCAAACGCTGTAATAAATACATCGACGAGACTATGCCCTGGGCGCTTGCAAAGGATGAGGCAAAGCGGGACAGACTGGCAACGGTGCTTTATAATCTGGTTGAGAGTATTACAATCGGGGCCTCTCTTCTCGAGCCATACATGCCGGAGACGACGGAGCGGATCCTCAGGCAGCTGAATACCACAAAGAGAGATTATGCTGATCTGGACAAGTTTGGCCTGTATGAAAGCGGGACAAAGGTGACAGAAAAGCCGGAGATCCTCTTCGCAAGACAGGACCTCAAAGAGGTAATGGAAAAGGTGGAGGAGATCCGCGAAAAGCAGAAAGCTGCCTCCGGAGAATCTGCAAAGCAGGGTACAGAGAATAATGCCACTGATGCGGCTGCCGGGACATCGGACGGCGCAGCTGATTCTGCCGGGCAGAAACCGGAGATCCATATTGAGCAGAAACCGGAGATTACGTATGATGATTTTGCCAGAATGCAGTTTGCAGTAGGTGAGGTACTGGAATGCAAAGAAGTGCCGAAATCCAAGAAGCTTCTGGTGTCTCAGGTGAAATTCGGCGATCAGACCAGGCAGATCGTATCGGGTATCAAAAAGTGGTACAAGCCGGAGGATATGGTCGGAAGAAAGGTAATGTGTCTGATCAACCTGAAGCCGGCAAAGCTTGCTGGTCTTGAATCCCAGGGAATGATTCTGGCAGCGGAAGACAGCGAGGGCAATATTGCGCTGATGTCTCCGGAAAAGGATATGCCTTCCGGCTCAGGGATTTTCTGACAGCAGATTCAGGGATTTTCTGACATCGGGTCCCGGCAGATAGAGACTGACGGGCTGGACAACCAGGGCGTTGAAACCTGAATAAAGAAGGACTGCAGTGTGGGGGACATGCTGCGGTCTTTTTTTATTTTGAAGCTGTTGAACAAAAGAAGCGAATATTATATCTTGAAAGCATAGTAAATAGTATAAGGGGCAGAGAAATGATTTTTGACACACATGCACATTACGAGGACGAGGCCTTTGACGAAGACAGGGATGAAATGATCCGGAGTTTGCCGGATTATCATGTGCAGCGCTTTGTCAATGTTGCGTCGACCTGGGACAGTCTGGAAAAAACCAGAAATATAGCAGAAAATTATAAGAGTGCATATGCGGCTTATGGGATTCATCCCGACAATGTCGGAGAGTTGGATGATCAGAAAATGGCAGTACTGAAGGAATATCTGCAGCTGCCTAAGGCAGTTGCAGTGGGGGAGATCGGGCTGGATTATCACTGGAGCAAGGATAACAGGGAGCAGCAGATCTATTGGTTCCGTCGTCAGCTTTCACTTGCCAGGGAGATGAAGCTCCCTGTGATCATACATAGCCGTGATGCAGCCCAGGATACCATGACGATCGCGAAGGAGGAAGGACTTGGAGAAATCGGCGGAGTCATTCATTGTTATGCCTACTCGACCGAACAGGCTCTGGAATACGTGAAAATGGGTTTATACATTGGTGTCGGCGGCGTGGTGACATTCAAGAATGCCAGAAGACTGAAGGAGACCGTGCAGGCAATACCTATGGAGCACATTGTGCTGGAGACGGACTGTCCGTATCTGGCGCCTGAGCCAAATCGAGGCACACGTAACAGCTCCCGCAATCTCCGATATGTAGTCCGGACCATTGCCGGACTGAAGCAGATCACTGCGGAGGAAGTAGAGCTGGCGACCTGGAGAAATGCATGCAAAATGTATCATATTCCGGGTGAAATTTCATGATGTTTTTGTACAGAATCATTCCCTTATGTGATATGATATTTGTATGATTATACAAAATATACGCGTTCAGCGGTAAGGAGAGGCGCATATGAATAAGGCAAAGAAAGAGGATAGCCTGGATAAGGGCAGGGAGTCTGTCTCCAGGATGGCAGATGCCGTAAAGGAAGCTACCGGGATTGCGGAAAAATCCGCCAGGGAGGCCTCTGATAAGGCATCCAGGATTGTAAAAGAGGTAACGGAGAAGGCCGGTAAAAATGCGGCAACAACGGTGGAGACCGTGACAAAGAATGTGAAGCGCACGGTGGCAAAGGCACAGTCCGGGATAATTGTGGATGCACCTCAGACACCGGAGAAGGCAGCTGCTCCGGAGGTAAAGCAGGATCCTCATATTTTTACGGACCTTGATTCTTATCTTTTTGCCCAGGCGACGCACTATGATCTGTACAAGAAAATGGGGGCGCATACAGCGTCACTGGATGGAAAGGATGGGACCTGGTTTACACTATGGGCACCAAATGCGACGGCTGTATTCGTGATCGGGGAATTTAACGGCTGGAATGAGAGTGCGAATCCCATGAAGAAGATTGAAGACCAGGGAATCTGGGAGGTCTTTGTTCCCGGTGCGGCTGTCGGACAGCTGTACAAGTATCTGATATATTCACGGGACCATCAGAAGCTCTATAAAGCGGATCCGTACGGGAACTGGGCGGAGCTGCGGCCGGGAACTGCATCGAGAATCGCAGATCTGCGTTATCGCTGGGGAGATGCCACCTGGATCAGGAACAGGCAGAAGCTTGTTCCGGAGACGGAAGCGCTTTCTATCTATGAAGTGCACCCCGGCTCTTGGATGAAGCATCCTTACAGTGAAGAGAATCCGGAGGGCTTTTATAATTACCGGGAATTCGCAAAGCGGATTGTTGAGTACGTAAAGGATATGGGGTATACCCATGTGGAGCTGATGGGAATTGCAGAGCATCCCCTGGATCAGTCCTGGGGATACCAGGTGACCGGATATTATGCGCCCACCTCCCGTTACGGGACACCGACGGACTTCAAGTATCTCGTGGATTATCTGCACAGGAACAAGATCGGTGTTATTCTTGACTGGGTGCCGGCACATTTCCCGAAGAATGCGGAGGGACTGGCGAATTTTGATGGTGATGCGGTCTATGAGCATGCTGATCCGCGTCAGGGAGAGCATCCGGACTGGGGTACAAAGATCTTTAATTACGGACGCCCGGAGGTAAAGAATTTCCTGCTTGCAAATGCGCTTTTCTGGGTTGAAGAGTTTCATGTGGACGGGCTTCGCGTGGATGCTGTTGCTTCTATGCTGTACCTGGATTACGGCAGGAAGGATGGCGAGTGGATTCCCAATAAATATGGCGACAACAAGAACCTGGAGGCGATCGAATTTTTCAAGCATCTGAACACACTGGTTCCGGGGCGGAACCCGGGTGTCATGATGATTGCGGAGGAATCGACTGCATGGCCGAAGGTAACCGGTAAGGTAGAAGACGGTGGACTTGGCTTTACCTACAAGTGGAATATGGGCTGGATGCATGATTTTCTGGAGTATATGAAGCTGGACCCGTATTTCAGGAAGTTCAATCACAATAAGATGACTTTTGCAATGACCTATGCCTTCAGTGAGCGGTATATTCTGGTACTCTCCCACGATGAGGTTGTACACCTCAAGTGTTCAATGATCAATAAGATGCCGGGTCAGGAGGATGAGAAATTCCAGAATCTTAAGGTTGGTTATACATTCATGTTTGGCCATCCCGGCAAGAAGCTGCTGTTCATGGGACAGGATTTCGGACAGTACAGGGAGTGGAGCGAGGAGCGGGAACTTGACTGGTTCCTTCTGCAGGATAAGAAGAATGAGCATCTGCAGGCCTATGTCAGGGACCTTCTGACCATCTACAGAAAATATCCTGCTCTTTATGCAAATGACAAGGGATATGAAGGCTTTGAGTGGATTAACGCTGATGACTGTGACAGAAGTATCTTCAGCTTTGTGAGATGGTCACCGACGAAGAAGAATAATCTGCTCTTTGTTATCAACTTTACTCCGGTGGAACGCACGGATTATATGTGCGGCGTTCCGAAACTGGGGAATTATACGCTGATTCTCGACAGTAAAAATGTCAAGTACGGCGGCAATCATGAGGTTCCGCTCAAATACAAGGCGCAGAAAGGTGAGTGCGACGGACAGGATTTCCATATCGCTTACGCGCTGCCTGCATATGGCGCTGCAGTATTCCGGTTCAATTGAGGAGAGTGTGCGAAATCAGCGCTGAAAATCATAACAGGCAGAACGTCACTGAAGAATATACGGTACATAAATAGTAAGCTGTACAGGAATGGGAACCCGGTATCATATTACCGGGTTCCTTTTTGTATATCATATAGCCGCCGGATGCCGGTTTTATTTAAGCTTCTGTTTTCCAGATGGCAGACGGTATGATTCCCTGCTTTGACAGTGTGCTTCAGGCAGAGGTCGTTCCGGATGAAACAGACCCGACAATGTTAACGTAGTATTTACATAGAATTCATGCATAAAGATGGCTGCCATACTATATATTTTGTATGCTTTAACAGAAGGTTAATAAAATGTAATTATGCCCGGAGGTAGGCGTGATGAATGAAAATGTAAAGATCGTATTTGGATTGCTGGGTGGTCTTGCGATATTTCTGTTTGGTATGAACATGATGAGCGAAAGCCTGCAGAAGGCTGCCGGTGAGAAGATGCGCAAGGTACTGGGACTGCTCACAAAGAATCCTGTGCTTGGCGTAATTTCCGGTGCGCTCGTTACAGCAGTACTGCAGAGCTCCAGTGCGACTACAGTCATGGCAATCGGTTTTGTCAGTGCCGGACTGATGACGCTTCCACAGGCGATATCCATCATATTCGGTGCAAACATCGGAACGACGATGACAGCGCAGATCATTGCATTCAAGCTGAGTGATTATATCTATATCATTATCTTTGCCGGATTTATGATCAGCTTCCTTGCCAGGAAGCAGAAGATCAAGTATATCGGAAATTCCATTCTTGCTTTTGGTCTTCTCTTTGATGGTATTGATATCATGGGAAGTGTCATGAAACCTCTTGCCTCCAGTCCCTTTTTTGTCAGCCTGATCGGAAAGGTTGCGCATATCCCGGTTTTAGGGGTACTGGTGGGGCTAATGATGACACTGGTGGTGCAGAGCTCCAGCGCGACCATTGCAGTGCTGCAGAATTTTGCGTCTCAGGCAGCCGCAGACGGCGTCACAAGTATCATAGGACTTGCGGGTGCGATACCGGTGCTGCTCGGCGACAACATCGGTACGACCATCACGGCAGTACTGGCAAGTATAGGACAGAGTATTGATGCAAAACGTACGGCGCTTGCCCACTGCATTTTCAATATTAGCGGCAGTCTTCTGTTCATCTGGTTCGTAAAACCGTATGCCGCGCTGATTACCATGATTTCGCCAAAGGGCAATGAAGTGGATGTCATTTCCAGGCAGATCGCCAACGCGCACACGGGATTCAATGTGATCATGACGCTGATCTGGACACCGCTTCTTTGGCTGATGGTCAAAATTGTCATGAAGGTGATTCCGGATAAGAAGGTGACGGCGGTTCCTCTCGGTCAGCCGAAATATCTTGACAATAAGCTGATCGGTCAGCCTGTAGCGGCCCTGCATCTTGTCGCGCATGAAGTACTGCATTGCGCACATATTGTGCAGAAAATGCTCCGGAATACAGAGCGTATAACGCAGAAGGAAAGTGAGAAGGTTCTGGAGACCATGCGCAGCGAAGCGGCTGGTGTCCATGCACTCTCAGAGAAGATCAATACATATCTTTCCGCAGTCCTTTCCTCTGGCGCCATCACTGAAGATCAGGCATCTATGGCAACCGGTGTACTGCTTATCCAGAGTGAAATCGACAGAATTGCTGATCTATGCTGTAAAATCATTGAGAATCTTGCGGGTTCCAAAGACGGAAAGCAGAAGTATTCCAAAGAAGCCATGAAGGATATACGATGTTCTGCGGAATTGCTCAGGAAAATGTTTGACGAAACACTGCTGCAGATGGCAGATCCATTGATCACGGATCCGGATAAGCTGAAAAGCGAGCAGAACAGGATCATGGGTATGGATGATGACATGCGGAAGAAGCACATGAAGCGAGTGGCAAAGGGTAAATGCGATGCAAAGATGACGGTGCGCTTTAATGCGCTGCTGCACGATCTGGAGCGCATGGGAAGCAGCTGTCTGGATCTTTCGGATACAGCTCTGAAGGAGATTCACTTCAGTGCGCTGCTGCAGGGAGATCATGATCCGGAAGCAGATGAGGAAGCTGAGGATATGACGGCATCTGTTCAGGCTTCAGCAGAACAGGCTCTTCTGCAGACCACATCCGAGATCCGATAGTATGCCGGGAGTGTTATGCTGCTACTCTGAAAATACTCCAAAGGACTGCATGAGAAGTGCCCTTCCTGGAAGATCAGTGAACGGTAAGGTACAGGAGTCTGAAGTGTCAGGTCGGATGGGCGGGCATTGAAGAAGGAGGTCGCATCTGCTAAAATAGGGATACCGTGCAGAATTTGCACAGGAGATCGGTATCGGTAATCAGGACAGGCAGAGACATGAGTACAGAAGAAAAAAAATACAGTGGATATATTGGCGTTTTTGATTCCGGAGTGGGTGGTATCAGCGTACTGCGCGCTCTGGTCCGGGAACTTCCGGAAGAGAATTTTTATTTCTTCGGGGATTCTGCGCATGCGCCATACGGAGATAAGACAGTCGGAGAGGTGCAGGAGCTGTCTATGGCAATTGCCGACCGGATGGCTGCAGAGGGCTGCAAGGCGATTGTGATTGCATGTAACACTGCCACCAGTGCGGCGGTGAAGCTGATCCGGCAGAAATACAGCGGGACAATGCCCGTAATCGGAATTGAACCCGCTCTGAAACCGGCTGCTATGCAGGAGCATCACGGCAGAATTCTGGTTATGGCAACGCCTGTTACATTGAAACTGGAGAAATATCATAAGCTTTCGGGCAGACTTGCCGGTGAGGCGGAATTTATACCGGTTTCCTGTTCCGGGCTCGCTGACAGGGTGGAGCAGGGAAATCTGGATGCAGCGGATGTAACTGATATGCTGGAGCGGATGATCGGACCCTATCGTGGTAAGGTGGATGGAATTGTCCTGGGCTGCACCCATTACCCGTTTCTGAAAAAGCAGATACGGAAGGTGATGGGGGACGTGCCTCTGTATGATGGCAGTGAGGGCACTGCAAGGGAACTGCACAGACAGCTTGCGAGATATGGGATTCTGCGGCAGTCTGAGGAGCCTGGAGAAGTCATCCTGGATTCCAGCATACACACAGAACAGGAAAAGAAGCTGTACGATCAGCTGTTTTGTCTGTAAATATATGTCAATATCAGAGACTGCCGCTATGTGACAGAAACGGTAACCCGCGTGTTGCGGGGTATTGTCACATGGCGGCAGTCTTTCATTTTCTCCGGGCAGCGGTCAGCCCAGTTCCCTGACAGTCTTTGCTGCGGTTTTGAGGGCGATTTCCATCATTTCATGGAAGGATGTTTTGATTTCCTCCGGTGAAAGATGTTCCGGCTTGAACAGGTGATCGGATATCGTAAACAGAGCAAGCGCCTTCTTGTGCGCGTACATTGCCTCGGTATAAAGACCGGCACTTTCCATTTCAACGGCAAGCAGACCAGCTTCCTTCTCCTTCTGCGCAACAGCGGGATCCGGATAATAGAAGAAATCGGAGGAATATACGCTTCCTACAGAGGTGCGTACGCCCATTGTATCGGCGATGCTTACAGCATCGCGGAGCATTCCCCAGTCTGCAGTCGGGGCGATTGTTCCCGGAAGACCATAGCGGGAGGGTGCAGCGGAGTTTGTGGATGCGCTCATGGCAACGACGACATCCCTTACATTTACGTTGTCGCCGACACCTCCGGCTGATCCGATCCTGATGATTCCCTCGACGCCGTAGAAGCTGAAGAGCTCATGGGCATAGAGTGTGATGGAGGGAATGCCCATACCGCTTCCCATAACGGATACCTCCACGCCGTCATAAACGCCGGTATAACCGAGCATGCCCCGCACATCGTTAAAGAGAACCGGGTTTTCAAGATAGGTCTCGGCAACGTATTTTGCACGGAGCGGGTCACCTGGCATCAGCACAACCTTGGCAACGTGTGTGCCGTCCTTGACCTCCATACATGCAGATGGTGAAATGTTTCCCATAGTAATACAACTCCTTTCCATGCGTTCGGTGCAGCGCATGTCTGATGTGATTTTCACGATTCTTCTGTGCCCCTGGCACGTTCGATATTTTACCATATTTTTCCTGAACATGATATAATTCTCTTCAAAACCGAAGACAGCACAGGGTGCTGCTTTCAGAATGGTGGTTTACTATGTGTTTCAGGAAAAAATTCAGAAGGGCGCTACCGGCGCTTCTGCTGTGCGGAACACTGCTGGCAGGATGCGGTACCGGTTCGGATAACCTTCATTTTTCAGATCTGGGCAGGATGTTCCGGAATTTTTTTGATATGGGAAGCAGTCTTTCATCATCTTCCGGAACAGCTTCCGCGCAGGGGGCTGACGCAAGCGGAGGGTCAGGTTCCGGTTCCTCAGAAAGCGGGTCAGGTGATGCTTCCGGAGAGGGCGTCAGCTCCGGATCAGATGCTTCAATCATTTCGGATATATCATCCTTTCTGGACGGAATGTCAGAGGATTACCAGGACAATGTTCCGGATGGATCCTCTCTTTTTGTCAATAATGCGCCGGTTTTTTACTATTATACACAGCTTTCTCAGGAAGAACAGAGCATCTATGATGCTCTTCTGGCAGTGACCAGAGATCCGACATCAACAAAGTATCACAAAAAGGCTGCGGTTCATGCGGATCCCTCATCTGATACTTTCAGCAAGGAAGTAACGACAGCTTATGAGGCCATGATTTATGATCATCCGGAGCTGTTCTGGTTTCGTCAGAGCAGTGGGAATTTCAAATACTATTACAACAGTCTCACCACTGACGGCACCTATGATGTGATGTTCCAGCTCAGCAAGACCTACGATGATTATCAGACACAGATGACGGCATTTAACCAGGCAGTCAGCAGCTTCATGGCAGATATTGATCTGACACAGTCCCAGCCGGTGATTGCCCTGCAGATTCACGACAAGCTGATTGATATGGTCACTTATGATACAGATCTGGCAGCTGCCTATACACCGGAAGGCGGTTTTGATTTCGGGTATACGGCGTATGGTGCACTGGTGTCCAACAGCCGGGGACAGGCGAATACCTGTGTCTGTGACGGCTATTCCTATGCCTATGAATACCTGCTGCAGCAGGCAGGAATTACCTGTACCCGGGTTGGCGGATACGCAGGGCAGGATGAGAATTCCATGGAGGCGCATTCCTGGAATCTGGTGCAGCTGGATGGCGAATGGTATGAAGTAGATCCGACCTGGGATGATCAGGATTCCGATCCGGACCAGTATGCGGCCCAGGGACCGATTATTTCGGCAGCACTGGGTGATGCCGCATACTGGAATAAGATCCGGCATTTTATGTTCAATCTGACAACGGACCAGATCAGCCATTATACACCGGGACAGGAATATACCTACTATACGGAAGATGGCTATGCGACGTTTTTGTCCTCTTCCGTGCATGTCAGGGATGACGGGACGGAAACCTCCGGCGGTGCTGTCGATTATGTCACAAAGCTTGCGCCGATCGCGAACGGGACAACCTACACGTATTCAAATCTGGCAGCCTACGCGACCGGCTATAACGGGCAGACGGATTATGACGGAGATGGGATTCCGGGGTAAAGATATAGGCATCCAGGAAAGAGACTGAGGAAGAAAGATGACTGAGGACAAAGAATATTGTAAAGAAATGCCTGCGGACAATAAAATTAATAATGATAAGAGAAAAAATGATATCCGGAACATGAGTACGCTCTGTTATCTGCAGAGGGACGGGAAATATCTGATGCTGCACCGGACAGTAAAAGAAAGAGATGTTAATAAAGACAAGTGGATCGGTGTGGGCGGTCACTTTAAGCTCGGGGAGAGTCCGGAGGAATGCGTCTGCAGGGAAGTCAGGGAAGAGACAGGCTATATTCTGCATAACTGGAGGTACCGGGGTCTGGTGACCTTTGACTCCGGAAGTGGAGATTATGAGTACATGTCATTGTTTACCTCAGATAATTTCAGCGGACAGCCGATTCCCTGTGATGAGGGCGTTCTGGAATGGGTGGACCGGGATGCCGTGTGGAAGCTGAATATATGGGCAGGTGACAAGATTTTTTTCCGTCTTCTGGATGAAGAGGTGCCGTTTTTCTCCCTGAAGCTGGTGTATAACGGACATGACAAGCTGGTTTCGGCTGTATTAAACGGACAGCCGATGGAGCTTTTTGATGTGCTGCATGAGGATGGAACCCGAAGCGGCGTCGTACAGGAGAGAAATGTAGTACATCGGGAGGGGGATCCCCACGGGACGGTGCATATATGGATCGTCAGACCATCGGCACACTGTCCGTCCGGATACGAGGTTCTTCTGCAGAAGCGCAGCGCAAACAAGGATTCGAACCCCGGATGTCTGGATATTTCTGCCGCCGGTCACATCGATGCCGGGGATGAGCCTATGGAATCAGCGCTCCGCGAGCTGGGTGAGGAACTCGGCATACATGCCAGGCCGGAAGATCTGAAATATCTCGGTGTACACAGGGGATATTATGAGAAGATCTTTCATGGACGGATGTTCAGGGATTTCGAATTTGCGCATCTGTTCCTCTATACAGGCGAATTTGATGAGGACAGTCTTGTGCTGCAGGAATCAGAGGTTGAAAGTGTCCGGTGGATGGATTTGGAGGCATGCCGCCGGTTGGTTGAAGGGAACCGTGAGGCAACCTGCATCTATCCGGATGAATTTCGTACCATCCGTGAGGCACTGCACAGGTTATAGAAGCAGCGTGAAAAATCAGGGTTTGATACGAAGGCATAATGACAATGGAAGAAGCCGGCAGGCTGCTGCACAGAAAAAGCAGATGCGTGCTTCAGAATAGGAGCTTATACAGAAGCACCAGCAGTGTCAGATGTGCAGGGTAAAAAATATAGAAGAAGTATTTCATCGTGGACTTTCCCCGGGCATGGCTGTAGGCGGAGACCGGAAGAAGAGAAAGAAAGGCTGCCGGTTCCTGAACCAGACATACGCAGGCCCAGGCATCTGCGAGGACAGGCCTGCTGCATATGCGTCCATTCAGATAATAAAAGCAGGCGAGTGCACCGATACCGGTGAAATCATAATCCACATGCAGTAACCATGCGGCAAGCCCAAAGACTGCCAGTGTCAGAATCTGGAGCAATATGGAAATACGGTGGTCCATGGCGCCTTTTCCACGGATCAGGTCCAGCACAGCATACATGCATAATCCAAGCAGGAGCGTGAAGATCGTGTTCTGCCACATCGGATCATATACATGACCGGACATCGCGAGGTTAAAAGGAATTTCCGAGACAAGAGCCAGCAGCAGCATACGGATCATGTAGCTGCGCAGATTCCGGGTATGAAAGTAGCCCTCGGCCAGCAGAAAGCAGAACACTGGAAAAGCAATCCGGCCGAGAATACCATCCAGGATAAAATACAGTGCAGGGTTCAGCTGGGTATGAAATACCTTGGCAAAATGGTCCAGAACCATACTGATACAGGCGATGCCTTTGAGCTGGTTTCCGGTCAGAGTGTGTTTCCGGGAAAATGACTGGTGCATGTGTACTCTTTTCTTATTCAAATCTAACGAAGTATCAGAATTTTTTTTGTCTATAGTGATGCATCAAAGCGTATTGTAATAGTGACGTCTCTGTATTATTCTTGATTTATCCATTCAGACAACCGTTTCCGCTATGTTTCTTACATAATCCTTTGGATGATGTAGATGACGGTTTTCAGTATTTTCATTTTTTACATTTCATATCATAACAGCATATCATCGGTCGCGTAAATCATAAGCGGCATTTTATTTCCCAAGATACAGTTCTATGAAGATTTATTCCGGAATGCTTTTATTATTTTACAGGCTTACATAATGCGAGTAAATATTCTGATTCTATTTCTTGCAGAAGGTGCGGCGATGCTTGATCTGAGGGAAGGACGTATTCCCAATGGGTGGATTCTGACCGGGGTGCTGCTTGGATTGGCGGAGCTGCATCTGATCTCCGGGATCCGGGATTACCGCTCAGGTCTGCTTTCTGCTCTGCTTCCTTTTCTGCTGTTATTTCCCTTTTTCCTGTTCCGGATGATTGGCGCCGGTGACATCAAGCTTCTTATGCTTGTCGGCTTTTTTATGAATCCCCGTGAAATTCTGGAATGTCTGTTTCTTTCCTTTTTGTTTGCAGCAATCTATGCAGCGTGTTTTTTTCTCTGCGCTGCCGGAAACCGGAAGAGATATTTTTCCGGGAGCATCCGGCATCTGCAGCATTATATACAGGGGGTTCTGCAGAACGGAGAACGTCCGGCATACTGGAAACAGAGCAGACCTGAAGAGCGGCTGCACATGGCGGTGTTTATCTTTTTTGCCGTAATACCCTGGGCGGCAGGATTGTATTAGTGAGGAGGTTTGCCGTGAGAAAAGTGCTTGCGATTTGTGATACCGAAAAAGATTACGCAATCCGCTTTATGGACTATCTGAACAGAAGGCAGAACCTTCCCTTTGAGATCCACAGCTTTACGGCGCTGGAATCCTTGAAGGATTTTGTCCGGGAGCATCCGGTAGAAATCCTGCTGATCGCAGAAAGAGCCGTTACCGAGGAAGTGCGTCAGCTGCAGATCAGAACGGTGATCCTTCTGACAGAAGATGGAAGTACTCTGGAGGAAGGGGTGTATCAGAAGGATATTTCCTTCCGGCAGATCTATAAATATCAGAGCCAGAGCCATGTGGTACATGAGGTGATGGACTGCTACGGAGCGGAAATGGAGGCGACAAAGCCGGCAGTATTCGCGAAGCCTGCGTGCCGTATGACGGGCGTGTGTTCGCTGTCGGATTCGGGTCAGAAAGTGATATTTTCCATGGTCTATGGCCGTTTTCTCGCAGAGCAGGCGCCCTGCCTGTATATGAACCTGGAACCGAGATCCGGCATGGAGCAGCTGCTGCCGGATGGGGATAGAAATACGCGAACGCTCAGTGATCTGATGTATTTCTATCGGCGTGGAAGAAACGGTCTGATCTATCAGCTGAATACGATGCTGCATAAATTTGGCGCACTTGATTATCTGATGCCGGTGAAGGACGCATCGGATATTCAGGAGATGACTGAGAAACAGTGGATTGGAATGATCAGTGAGCTTCTGCAGACCAGTACTTACGGCAGAATTCTGTTGGACCTGGATTGGCAGATGCGGGGATTTTCGGATCTGATCAAAGCCTGTGATGAAGTATTTGTTGTTGCCCATGGAGATCCGGTCTCGATCATGCAGAATCAGGAATTTGCTGCCGAGCTGGGTATGGAAACCGGCGCAGAGAACATTCATGCAATTATCCTTCCGGATCCTGATGGCATTCCGGGAAGTGAAAATTTTCTGGAAAGACAGACGTTTGGAAGGGTAGGCAGAACCATCCGGAGCGGGATGCAGAATGGATGGCAGGAGGGAAGAGAAACATGATGCCGACAGAGGATATATTTGAAAAACTGCGTTCGGCCATGATGGACCATCTTGAAGAAAACCCGGATCTCACGGATGAGGAGATCCGGGAAGTGATTGACACACTGATTCTCGATAAAGCCGTGGAATATCCTTTGTCGCTCGCTGATAAAGAGCAGCTTCATAAATCGCTTTTTTACTCTGTCCGGAAACTCGATGTTCTGCAGGAGCTGATGGACGATTCCGAAATCACGGAGATCATGGTAAATGGCTATCAGAATATTTTCTATGAGAAGGGAGGACGGCTTTTTCAGTGGGACCGGCATTTTTCGTCCCAGGAACGGCTGGAGGATGTCATACAGCAGATCGTAGGCAGATGTAATCGCGTGGTCAATGAGCAGAGACCTATTGTGGACGCAAGGCTGCCTGACGACAACGGGTCCCGTGTGAACGTTGTGATGAACCCGATTGCGCTGGAGGGACCTATCCTCACGATCCGCCGTTTTCCGGAGGAGGCTGTGACACTGGAGCACCTGATCCGCTGGGAGAGCATCACGAGGGAAGCCGCCTTATTTCTCAGAGATCTTGTGGAAGCACAGTATTCAATGCTGATTGGTGGAGGAACATCTACCGGAAAGACCACCTTTCTGAATGCACTCTCCTCCTGTATCCCTGCCGAGGAGCGGATTATCACCATCGAGGATAATGCGGAGCTGCAGATACAGGGCATTCCGAATCTTGTGCGCATGGAGGCAAGAGACGCGAATATGGAGGGTGCCCATGCGGTAACCATTCGTGATCTGATCAAGGCGGCCCTGCGGATGAGACCAAACCGGATTATTATCGGAGAGGTGCGGGGAGCGGAGGCAGAGGACTTTCTGATGTGTCTGAATACAGGGCACGCAGGCAGCCTGGGAACTGCCCACGCAAACAGTGTGCGGGATATGATATCCAGAATTGAAATGATGGTGCTTATGGGAGAACAGCTTCCCGTGCCGGTCATACGAAGACAGATTGTATCCGGGGTGGAGATTATGATTCATCTGACCAGGGATGCAGAGGGAAGAAGAAGGCTTGGGGAAATTGCAGAGCTTTCCGGTATGCATCAGGATGAGCCGGAGATCCGGACGTTATTTGCCAGGGATGAAGAAGGAGTTCTAAAGAAGGTCAATGAACTTGAAAATCGGGAAAAACTCGAAAATCTCTACAAGAGACGGCACACGTTCTGAGCATGCAGAGACCGGGGGATCGAAGAACCGGGAAAAGGGCAGATGGAGCGGTGCATTCGAAAAGTTCTCCAGAGAATTTTCCGGAGATAAGGAGAAGAATGGTAAAAAAAGCCGAACGGATTACCGGGTCTATCATTTCAGCTTGCGGGAACTGCTGTTCTATGGGGTCGGAGGCATTCTGATTGGAGCTGCCGTGGTGTGGCTGTGTTACGATTCTGTCTACGGGATTCCCCTGGCGGTCCCGATCCTGATTTTCTACCTTCTGTTGAAAAAGAAGCAGAAGAAGGAGGAGAGAGCACAGACCCTGAACTACCATTTTCGCGACTTTCTCTCCTCGCTGCATACAAACATGCTTGCCGGGTATGCGCTGGAGAATGGTGTGCGTCTGTCAGCCGGAGATATTGCAAAGCTTTATGGAAGAAAGGATGTACTGGCGGTGGAGCTCAGGGATATCGTAAGCCAGATGCGGTTCGGCAAGCCGGTAGAGCAGTTGTTTCTGGATCTTGGCACACGGAGCGGTGTCGAGGATATCAGGAATTTCAGCGAGGTCCTGGTGATCGCCAAGAGAACAGGAGGAAACATGAACCACATACTGGAATCCACCTGGCGAAATATCTGTGAGAAGATAGACACCCGCCAGGAAATTGATACCGTTACAGCTTCAAAGCGGTATGAGCAGGGCATTATGAGTCTGATGCCTGCAGGAATCATCTTATATATGAGAATTACATTTGAGGGTTTTTCAGAGAAGGTCTATGGGAATCCGGCAGGTGCAGTTCTGATGACAATCTGCCTGCTGATCTATGGGGCAGCCTTTCTGGCAGGGCGGAGATTATGCAGAATTGAGGTATAGGGTTTCCTTATTCTCCCTGAAGAGGTAGGCATATGATCAGAATGATGCTTCCGGCGGCAACAGCAGCGGTGGTGATCTGGCTTTTCCGCCACAAAAAAATATCCAGGGTTTTCTTTTTCGTCCTCATGACCGGTACATTGATGACCGGGGCACTGGTCTTTCAGGAGATACAGAAGGGAGATTGGGAAGAGATACAATCGGTGCGCAGACAGGGCGGGGACCAGTCAGCCGGGCAGGTAGAACTCGCAGTGGATGATGTACAGGGAGGAAAAAAGAAGATCACCCTTGAGATCCCGGAGAAACAGTATGCATCCAGAGAGGCCAGGGCCATCCTGACAGAGGAGATGCAGAATCTGGATGCGGTTATTCTCGGGAAAAATCAGGGCTTTGACCGTGTCGAGTGGAATCTGCAGCTTCCGGATACACTGGACAATCCGCTGGTCTCTGTATCCTGGTCCACAGACCGGCCGGACCTGGTTGGATGGGATGGAGTACTGTCTGACGGTATTTCCGAAGGCGGTGCGCAGGTAACGTTAACGGGGATACTCAGACTGTCCGATACGGAAGAGGAATATCAGAGAGTAATGACCGTTTTCCCATCCAGGGAAGAACGTGCCTGGCAGGAACGGAT
>JBJEMO010000033.1:0-3009 GCA_051879715.1 Bilifractor sp. | reverse complement strand
GGCTCCCCGTGCCGCGGAGTTTCTAGTACAAACAGAATTAAAACTCAGAATACGAGAACACAGAGATAAGTACATACTGCAGGAAAGCGAATCAAAACTACTTCTTAGTCGAGATCTTTTGGAATGCAAAAATCAGAATGTTCGAGAACAGGCAAATATGATCTTATTGAATATGCCAGAAATGTTTGGGCCAGAAGGAGAATCAGGAGGGCAGGCATAAATGCAAAAAATTGACAAAACAGACACGCTCAAAACAATTCTGAGTGGTCGCAAATACACCGTCGATTATTTTCAGCGGGAATACCGGTGGGGGCGGAAGCAGATCGAGCAGATGCTCGCCGACTTCCAGGGCACCTTTGAGGAATTTTATGATCCGGATGATCATGATACGCCGGAAGAAGTCATGAACTATGGCTTTTACTATATGGGATGCATTATCTGTACTGGCGGTTCCAAAAAGAAAATCATCGATGGCCAGCAGCGTCTGACCTCGCTAACACTTCTCATCATCTATCTGAACAACCTGCAAAAAGAAACTGTCAAGGATGAGGATCTCCTTGTCCCGCTGGATGACATGATCTATTCAAAGGCTTTCAGTAAGACGAGCTTCAATATCGATGTGGCTGACCGCGGAACTTGCATGCAGGCTCTATTGCAAAAAGACGAAACCTATGTGCCAGTGAATGAGAGCTCACAGAATATGCTTGACCGGTACCAGGACATAGAGGACATCTTCCCTGACGAGCTGAAGGGAGAAGCGCTTCCTTACTTTATTAACTGGCTGATAGAGAAGGTCCTCCTTCTGGAGATCGACACACCATCTGACGACGAAGCACACACGATTTTCCTGACAATGAATGACCGAGGCCTGAGTTTGAACAGCGCCGAGATGATGAAGGCTTACATCATCCAGCAGGTTGCAGAAGCTGACCGCATCGAGGTAAATCGGAAGTGGCAGGACAACATCAACCGTATCAAGAACGCCTCTTCTTACGATACGAGCGGCATGGTGAATACGCAGGACGTTGAATTCATCTCTATCTGGCTTCGCGCAAAATACGCCAATTCCATGCGAGACACCAAGCGCGGCGCTAAAGATGAGGACTACGAACTTCTCGGCGACAAGTTCCATACCTGGGTACGGAACAACGCCCGGACGGCGATGGGCCTTGTAAAGCCGAAGGACTACAAGGAATTTGTTCTCACTGAAATGACCCGTGTCACTGATATCTATCTTCTGATGAAATGCTATGGCAGCAAGTTGACGCCCGGATATGAAGAGGTCTTTTACAATGCAAACCGCGATCTAAGCTACCAGACCATGCTTGCCATCGCTGCCATTAAAAATGACGACACGGACGACATCGTAAAGAAGAAAATACAGATGA
This sequence comes from Bilifractor sp., assembly GCA_051879715.1. Lineage (GTDB taxonomy): Bacteria > Bacillota > Clostridia > Lachnospirales > Lachnospiraceae > Bilifractor. The sequence continues at coordinate 1,621 of JBJEMO010000033.1, read as the reverse complement.
CCGCAAAGTTTGTGGACGACTTTGCAACCATCCGAATCCTGAATTTCAAGAAGGTTAACTGGAACACGAATAAGTATTTGCTATTTCATGTGATGCAGGATATCCGCGATGAGGACTGTAAGACGATCGGCATGGTCTATGTCCGTACACTCCGCCGTATGGACGTGACCGTCGAGGGAATCACCAGGTTCAGTCTGAACCGGTTCTCCGGACGTTACATGCTTCACATCCTCGCGCGCTTCACTTCCTATGTGAATGTGCTGATGGGCAATCCGTCGCATTTCGAGGAGTACGTTGACCGCAAGCGTCAGGGAAACACTTACGATATTGAGCATATCCTTCCGGACAAGTACGAGGACTACGAGGACAGCTTCACCGACTACGAGGATTTCGAATCCACCCGGAATCAGATCGGAAACCTGATCCTGCTCACCCGAGACAAGAACAGAAGCTATCAGGCAATGAAATACTCCGAGAAGGTCCAGAAGTACGCGGGAGACAACATCCTTGCTCAGGCGTTGAACGACACAGCTTACACGAACAATCCGAAATTCCTCACGGTCGTTAACGAGTACGGCTTTCATGCGATTCCTGACTTCAGTAAGCAAAGCATCGCAGACCGGGCTGAGATCTATCTGAGAATGGCAAGTGACATCTGGAATCCGGACGCCATTAGGGAAATCGCTGGTGGATGGGCCGATGACGATGAGAAGGACTTCTTCAAGAACGAGAAGGGCCGTGAATTTACAGTCGGCTATGCAGAAAGAAGCTGGCCAGACGCGCTGAAATACGGATTCCTGTCCGCGAACCTTGGCGGCAGCGGGAAATCTATTTATAACGTTCAAGTTGGAGATACAGTTTATTGCCATATCGCCGGATATGGCTTTGTGGGTATTGGCGAATGCACATCAACCGCTGTGCCGATGAAGAACTTCAAAGTGATGGTCGATGGCACTTCAACTCCTGTTGCAGATGCGCCGTGGGAATCCGAGGAATCCAAGGAGAAACTCGATCCAAACAAGGAAGTATTTATCGGAGTTGCATGGAAGAAATATGTGACGGATATTAATGACGGCTACTGGGAGAAAGGAATGACGACAGTCCCGCTTGTAGCCTACATGCTTAATGATAAGACGACGCATCAGAAGGTCAGAGACCATTTCGGATACACCGACAGCGTCGATTAAACCTTTCAGCGATGCCATACTTTTTAACGATTGCAGATTGAGGGGGCGCTTTTGACTACAGAAGCCACAGCAACATATCAGTACAGTGCCACAGACGCGCTCCCGCTCAACGCCCTGAAACGCAGAAAAGCCCAGAAACAGCATGGTTTCCGGGCTAAAAGCACATACGGGCATTGTATCAAAGATGAGGCCATAATAGATGTGGCATGCGTTTCTTGCGAAAACTTGCATTTGCCAATAATAACACGGTATTCAAAGAAGTATGCCGGAACTTTTCAATCTTTCTGATAAAACATGCATTCATACCCGTCTGCCCGCAGTAGCAGGCCCGGCATCCAATCCGGTGTCTGCCCCATGAGATCGCAGATCTCCTGCATGTTTGTATCCATTGGAACTTCGATGATGAGCTCATCGTGAACATGTCCGACAATGAA
>JBJEMO010000032.1:0-21710 GCA_051879715.1 Bilifractor sp. | reverse complement strand
TTATCCGGATTAGCCATATATGTTTTCATGGTAACAACCTCCTGCATGAATGAACCACAGCTCTGAATACTGCTGTGGGATCCGTTATATCAATGATAGCTTGATGCAATATCCACTGTCCGTATGGTCATGCACCGGAGCATCCGATCTTAGGCTTTCGATCATTCTGGATACTCTGTATGACAAAAAGCTTGATATGTAAGCCGTGTTTGGGAGACACAGCGGGCATACCCTGCCCTGCGCCATACCTAGTTATTCTATATTACAGAAATATCTGTGTCAAGAACTTTTTCAGAGACTTCCTCCGTAAAATCCGGTTCCCATTGCGGATATCGGATTTCCAATAATGTAAGTCCATGCGCCGGAGCAGTCGGTCCGGCAGCACCGCGGTCCCTGGCATGCAGGATGTCCTGCATCTTTTCCGGTCCGTATCTGCCTCTGCCGATTTCAATCAGCGTCCCTGCCAGAATACGGACCATATTATACAGAAAGCCATTTCCACAGATGCGGAACCGGATCAGATCGTCACTGCGGCGCACTTCCGCACTGTAAATAGTACGGACTGTGCTTCGATCCGGATTTGTCTCACCGGAGGCACGAAAGCTGCGAAAATCATGGGTGCCGATCAGATACTTCGCTGCCTGGTTCATGCGCCTTGTATCCAGAGGGACATAACAGAAATATGAATCCAGTCTCCTTGTAGGATCCGGAAAACGGCGGTTCAGAATTTTATATTCATATGTTTTGATTGTAGAGGTAAATCTCGGATGGAAAGTACAGGGAACCTCCCGGGAGCCCTGTACCCTGATATCCTCGGGAAGCCGTGTATTCAGTGCGTATGCATACTTATCCCCTGGCATGCGTGCATTGGTATCAAAGACCGCCACATTACCCCTGGCATGCACGCCGGCGTCTGTGCGGCTTGCACCGATTGTATGGATTTTCTCTCCCGTCAGGACAGAAAGTGCATCATTGAGCACCTGCTGAACGGAAATTCCATTTGGCTGAACCTGCCACCCGCAATAATTTGTGCCATCATACGCCACTTTCAGCATCACTCGTTTCATACCAAATTCCTTCCGTGACCATTACCAGTGCAGAAAAATCCGGAAAAGGATTGCTGCTGCAAGATAGCAGATGAGAATTACATATGCGGCATAGTCACGGGTTTTATATACCAGCGGCCGCATCTGGGTCCTGCCTTCTCCGCCATGATAGCACCTTGCCTCCATCGCAAGCGCCAGATCATTCGCCCTGCGAAAGGCAGATACAAAAAGCGGAACAAGAATCGGAACCATTGCCTTTACCCTTTGAATTACGTTTCCGCTCTCAAAATCCGCACCGCGTGCCATCTGTGCCTTTTTGATCTTGTCTGTCTCCTCCATCAGAATAGGGATAAAGCGAAGCGCTATAGACATCATCATTGCGATCTCATGTACAGGAACATGTACCTTTTTCAGCGGTCGGAACAGTGTCTCCATCGCATCGGTAAGCTTATTCGGCGTCGTTGTGAGTGTCATGATAGAGCATCCGATAATCAGATATACCAGCCGGATCGCCATTTTTGCAGCCGTACTGATTCCTTCCCGTGTGATATGCAGAATGCCGAACTGCCAGACGATGGTTCCCTGGGTCAGGAACAGGTTCAGGATCATTGTAAAAATCAGCAGGATCCAAATGGCTTTCAAACCGCGTACCATAAAACCAAAAGGTACCTTACACAGCCTGATGACCGCAATGAGAAAAACCGTGCCCAGTACATATCCCCAGGTATGAAAAATAAAAAGTGAAATGATATAGATCAGGGTTCCGACAAACTTGACTCTCGGGTCCAGTTTATGAATCAGCGAATCCGCCGGATAATACTGGCCTATAGTGATATCCTTAAACATTTACTTTCTCCCAAGCGCATGCAGAATGCTCTCTTGTGCTTCCTCGATTGTTGTGGCATGCACATCAACATCGAGTCCCCTGTCCTTTAAGGCATGCATGATGTAAGTCATCTGCGGTGCTGCCAGTCCCATTTTCTCAAGCTCCCTGTAGTGAGAAAAAACCTCCCGGGGTGGCGCGTCATATGCCTTTTCTCCGTGATTCATGACAATCAGCTGATCCACATATTCCGCAACATCCTCCATGCTGTGGGAAACCAGAACAACGGTGATTCCCCTCTGCTTCTGGAGGCCGGCAACAGTGTCCAGAATTTCATCACGTCCCATAGGATCAAGACCCGCAGTCGGTTCATCAAGCACCAGAACATCCGGATTCATGGCAAGCACACCCGCTATGGCAACTCTGCGCTTCTGTCCTCCTGATAGCTCAAATGGAGACTTTTCATACAAAGAATCGTCTACACCCACCTGTGTAAGCGCAGCCTCGGCCCGTTCCCGGCATTCCTCCGGCGAAAGGCCCTGATTTTTGGGCCCGAAGCACACATCTGTAATGACATCTGTCTCAAAGAGCTGATATTCGGGATACTGAAAAACCAGCCCGACATGGAAGCGCAGCCTTCTGCGGTCATATTTATCTGCCCAGATATCTTCATTATTGAAATACACATGTCCGGAGGTTGGGCGCATCAAACCATTCAGATGCTGAATCAGTGTCGATTTCCCGCTTCCGGTATGCCCGATAATTCCGATAAAATGTCCGTCCGGCAGTTCAAGGGATACATCCTTCAGTGCATGCATCTCATAGGCTGTGCCCGGGCTATAGGTATATGTCACATGCTCCAATCTGATCGACATTATTTTCCCTCCGTGCCTGTATCAGCCTCACCCTCTGCCTTCTGTCTGTTATATATCTTCATAACAGCATCAACAAATTCGTCAATGCTCAGAATGCCCTCTGGTATGTCCAGGCCCTTCCTCCGCAGAGCGTGCGCCAGCTGTGTAACATGGGGAACATCGAGACGGAGCGCATGGAGCTCATCGACACGAGAAAAAATCTCTCTTGGGGTTCCCTGCATCACAAGCCGTCCCTCATCCATCACGAAGACATTGTCAGCGAAGACAACCTCTTCCATATAATGTGTAATCAGAATGACGGTTACACCCTCACTCCGGTTCAGGTCCCGTACTGCCTGAATGACCTCTTTGCGTCCATTCGGATCAAGCATGGCAGTGGGCTCATCCATAATAATGCATTTCGGTTTCATAGCCATGACGCCGGCAATCGCAACCCTCTGTTTCTGTCCGCCGGAGAGCTTGTTCGGAGAATGCTTTCTATAGGCAATCATTCCTGTCTTCTGCAGGGAATCATCCACCCGCTTCCAGATTTCATCCGTAGGAACGCCGAGATTTTCCGGACCGAATCCTACATCCTCCTCCACAACAGAGGAAACGATCTGATTATCCGGGTTCTGAAATACCATTCCGGCTCTCTGCCGGATATCCCATACCTCATCATCTTCATGCGTATCCATCTGGTCTACCCACATGGTTCCGCCGGTCGGTACCAGCAGTGCATTCATGTGCTTGGCAAGCGTAGATTTTCCGCTTCCGTTATGCCCGAGGATCGCAATGAACTGACCCGGCTGGATATTCAGGCTCACGTCCTTTACAGCATGGGTAACCTCTGCAGTCTCACCATCATCTCCGTATTCCAGATAATCATAATTAACTTTGTCTGCTTTAATAATACTCATGACAGTCTTGTTCTACCCTGATTAATCTTCTATCACCTATGTATTACCTATACGATGCCCAGAAGCCCGTCAATATACTGCAGTATTTCTTCCCTTCCTGCTTTTGTCAAAGCGGAATAAGCAAACAGCTTTTCACCCTCGCGCATCCCAAGTCCCGTGCGGATCATGCTGACCTGCTTCTGAGTCTGGCTCCGTTTGATCTTGTCCAGCTTTGTTGCGATGATAACCGGTTCATATCCCTGTGAAATAATCCAATCAAACATCTGCCTGTCATTGGCAGATGGCTCATGCCTGATGTCAACCAGCAGAAAAATTGCCCTGAGCTGATCTGACATCTTCAGATATCGTTCTATCATGCGCCCCCAGGACTGACGTACATTCACAGATGCTGTCGTAAATCCATATCCTGGAAGATCTACAAAATAAAAGCTCTGATTGATGTGATAATAATTGATTGTCTGGGTCTTTCCGGGCTGTGCGCTTGTCCGGGCCAGTGATTTGCGGTTCATCAGTCCATTTATCAATGAAGATTTTCCCACATTTGATTTTCCTGCAAACGCAATCTCCGGCTGCGTGTGCACCGGAAACTTACTGGTGACACCGCATACTGTTTCAAGCTCAGCGCTTTTGATCAACATAGAGCGTTCTCCATTCATTCTCAATACCGTTTTATTTCAGATAAAACAAGGTCCACCACACTGGCGTGACAGTAAACCTGACACTTTGTCACGCTTATAACGCTTTTACAAGTGCGTTATGAAGCACTTCCTCCATCTGGCTGACATAGATGATGTCAAGGCCTTCCGTGATTTCCCCGCTCATCTCCAGAACATCTGGTTTGTTCTCTGAGGGAACAAGGACAGTACGGATTCCTGCCTTTCTGGCAGCCAGAAGCTTTTCCTTAAGGCCCCCAATGGGCAGCACCCTGCCACGAAGCGTGATTTCTCCCGTCATGGCAACATCTGCCCGAACCGGTGTCCTGGTAATGGCCGAAAGCATCGCCGTTGCCATCGTAATGCCAGCTGATGGCCCGTCCTTCGGCACTGCGCCCTCCGGAATATGTATATGAATATCATGTTCCCGGAAAAAAGAACTGTCAATGTTATACTGATCTGCAATTGAACGGATATAACTGATACCGGCCTGTGCAGATTCCTTCATGACATCACCCAACTGACCGGTAAGGAGAAATTCACCCTTGCCCGGCATGATATTCACTTCAATTTCCAGGGTATCACCGCCCACACTTGTCCAGGCCAGTCCACGGACGATACCGATCTCCGGCTTTGCGTTGGCCATATTGATGGTGTATCTGCCTCTTCCAAGAAAATCCTTCAGATTATCTCTGGTAACCTGAACAGATTCCTGATCTTTTTCCTGGATTTTCAGTGCTGCCTTTCTGCAGATATGTCCAATCTGCCGTTCCAGAGAACGTACCCCGGCCTCCTTTGTGTAGGCAGAAATAATCTCATCCACTGCATCATCTGTAATAGAAATCTGGTTCCTGTGCAGCCCGTTTGCCGCAATCTGTCTGGGAATCAGATGCTCTCTGGCAATATGCATCTTCTCATTATCCGTGTAGCTGTTAATCTCGATCAGCTCCATACGGTCCAGCAGCGGCCTGGGGATGTTCTGCACATCATTTGCAGTCGCAATAAACAGAACCTCCGACAGATCTATTGGCACTTCTACATAATGATCCGAAAAATGGCTGTTCTCCTCCGGATCAAGAACTTCCAGCAGGGCTGAGGAAATATCACCCTTGTAATCACTGCCTGTTTTATCGATCTCATCAAGAAGCATCAGCGGATTTCTGACGCCTGCATGATGCAGTCCTTCGGCAATCCGTCCCGGCATTGCGCCGATATATGTTCTTCTATGTCCACGGATTTCCGCTTCATCCCTGACACCGCCGAGACTGATGCGTACAAATACCTTATTTAAAGCCTTCGCAATGGATTTGGCAATCGATGTCTTTCCGGTTCCTGGCGGCCCGACCAGGCAGAGAATCGGAGCATCAGCTTTCCTGGTAGCCAGCCTTACTGCAAGATACTCCAGGATCCGCTCCTTCACCTTTTCGAGTCCGTAATGATCGTTTTCCAGAATCCGGCGGGCTTTCCTCAGATCACGGTTATCCCGACTCATTTTGTTCCATGGAAGCCCGAGCAGGGTCTCTATATACCCGCGGATCACCCCGCTCTCAGATGGATTCCCGACTACATGCTCAAAGTGACGGATCTCATTTTTGAGTGTCTCCTTTACCTCTTCCGGTGCCTTCAGCGCATCACACTGTTCCCTGAACTGTGCTATCTCCATCTGGACACTGTCATCCCCGAGTTCCTCACGGATCTCCTTGAGCTGTTCTCTGAGTATGTATTCCTTCTGGTTTTTATCTATACGGGCTTTGACCCTGGCCTGCAGCTGGTTGCGGATTTTTTCAATTTCCGCCTCGTTTGCCAGAATGTCACAGAGAACCTCGTAACGTTCCAGCAGATCAACTGCACCAAGCAGGCGCTGCTGCTTCTCCCAGGGTACCGGTATATTGATACAGATCTGATCAACCAGCTTATCCAGCCTGTCAATATCCAGAATCTCCATAAAAAGATCCCGGGTGACATTCTGACCGTTACCTGAATATGCACTGAAAAGATCTTTCAGATTGCGGAGCATTGCCTCGGACTTCACGGCATCGAGCGTTTGTGGCTCCTCTGCATCCGGAATCTCTGCTTTTGACTGGAGCATTTCCTCTGTTTCAGTAAAATCGAGAAGCTCTGCCCGCTCCTGTCCCTCGGCAAGGACACGAAGAGAGCCTTTTGGAAGTCTGACAACCTGCTTGATCAATGAGATCGTTCCGATCGTATAGAGATCGGCAAGTGTCGGCTCCATCACATGGACTTCTCTCTGTGTCACAAGAAAAACCCTGTCATCCTTCACCATTGCCTCTTCGATCGCACGGATACTCTTCTTCCGGCTCACCTCAAAATGTATAACCATTCCCGGAAGAATTGTCACACCACGGAGAGCAACGGTCGGGAGTATCAATTCTGTATTGCTCATTTATGCATATCATTCCTTTCCGACCGGTCATGATTCTGATGAAAGTACAGTGCGATTCAGGCTGGTCTTGTGCGCTTTGACACACGGTTCTTCGATGCCTTCATCTGTCTGCGCGGAACAGGCTTCGGCTCCCCATGCACAAGAATCGGCTTTGCCCTCCCCTCTACCGCGTCCCGTGTAATTTCACAGGAATGAATGGTATTGTCAGAGGGTGTTTCATACATGACATCCATCATGGTTTTTTCCATAATGGCACGAAGACCTCTTGCCCCGGTCCGGCGGCGCATTGCCTCTTCCGCCATTGCTGTCAGTGCATCATCATCAAAGGTCAGTGTAACACCATCCAGCTCCAGGAGCTTGGTATACTGCTTGACCAGAGAATTTTTCGGATCCTTCAGAATATGTATCAATGCATTCTCATCCAGACCATCCAGTGTTACTACAACAGGTACACGGCCTACCAGTTCAGGGATCAGACCAAATTTCACCAGATCCTCCGGCATAACCTCCCGCAGGATTGCGCCCACCTCTTCTTTTTCACGTATTCCAAGATCAGCTCCAAATCCAAGACTCTTTGTATCCTTCCGTGCCTCGATGATCTTCTCAAGACCTTCAAAGGCACCTCCGCAGATGAAAAGAATATTGGTTGTATCCACCTGAATAAATTCCTGATGCGGATGCTTCCTTCCGCCCTGCGGTGGAACATTTGCCACGGTACCCTCGACAATTTTGAGAAGTGCCTGCTGAACACCTTCTCCGGATACATCTCTCGTGATCGATGGATTTTCAGATTTGCGGGTTATCTTGTCGATCTCATCAATGTAGATAATGCCGTGTTCTGCACGATCGATGTCATAATCAGCTGCCTGAATCAGCTTCAGAAGAATGTTCTCGACATCCTCCCCCACATATCCTGCTTCTGTAAGAGTTGTTGCATCAGCTATCGCAAACGGAACATTCAGCATCCTTGCGAGGGTCTGCGCCAGAAGCGTTTTACCGGACCCGGTCGGTCCAAGCATCAGGATATTGCTCTTCTGAAGCTCCACATCGCTTTCCTTCTGTGAAAGAATCCTCTTATAGTGGTTATATACCGCAACAGAAAGTACCTTTTTTGCCTCATCCTGACCAATCACATAATCATCCAGAAATGCCTTGATCTCAACCGGTTTCATCAGGTTAATCTCGTCGCTGACCGGTGTACTCTCATGAAATTCCTCTTCTATGATTTCAGAACAGATTCCTATGCATTCATCACAGATATATGCGCCCCCAGGACCGGCGATCAGCTTTCGGACCTGATCCTCTGTTTTGCCGCAAAAGGAGCATCTGATCTTTGGTTCGTTTCCTTTATTTGCCAAATTTATACCTCTTTCTTTGTCTTCCCATTAGACACATGAAGGGCATCCCGAAATCGGATCACAAACAACCCATTTCTGAACACCCTCTAAAAAAATCAGCGATTTGTTATTACATTATCAATCAGGCCGTACGCCTTTGCCTCTTCAGCCGTCATATAATTATCCAGCTCTGTATCATGCTGTACTTTTTCCAGCGGCTGTCCTGTATTCTGCGCAAGAATCTGGTTCATGCGCTTTTTGATCTTCAGGATCTGCTCAGCAACAATTTCGATATCCGTTGCCTTTCCCTGCGCGCCACCGGACGGCTGATGAATCATGATCTCTGCATTCGGGAGCGCCAGCCTTTTGCCCTTCGCACCGCCGGCGAGCAGGAACGCGCCCATACTTGCCGCCATACCCAGACAAATCGTTGAAACATCGCATTTAATGTACTGCATGGTATCATAAATCGCCATTCCGGCAGTGACAGAACCTCCGGGGCTGTTTATATACAGGTGAATATCCTTTCCAGGATCCTCGGACTCCAGGAAAAGCATCTGCGCCACAATAAGATTTGCAGAAACATCCGTTACCTCTTCACCCAGAAAAATGATTCTGTCTTTAAGCAGTCTGGAGTAGATATCGTAGCTTCTCTCTCCTCTCCCAGTCTGCTCAATTACATATGGAACCAATGGCATGTATTATTCCTCTTCTTTCTTATCCTCAGAATCTGCTGCCTTCTCTTCCTGTTTCTCTACTTCAACGGCATTATCCGCGATAAGATCTGCTGCCTTCTGTACAGCGAGCTCTTTACGGATGCTTTCCTTCTGTTCATCGTTGATCAGCTTTGACATATCTTCAACCTTCATATTATATGCCTTTGCCATATCTTCGATCTCTTTATTGACTTCCTCATCGGTGACTTCAATATTCTCAGTCTCCGCGATCTTCTCCAGTACAAGTTCATTTCTGATCTGGATTTCAGCCTGCGGCTTTACCTGTGCACGCATCTGTTCAACATTGGAGCCGGTATACTTCATATACTGATCCAGAGACATTCCCTGCGCCTGCAGTCTTCTGGCAAAATTCTGTACCATCTCGTCTGCACGGGTATCAAGCATAGCCTGAGGAATCTCAATCGTGGCATTTGAAGCTGCCTTGGATACGCCATTGTCCTTCCTTGCCTGCTTTGCCTCTTTCTCCTTGCGTTCTGAAATCTGCTTTCTGAGGTCCTCCTTGTATGCATCCAGTGTATCAAACTCGGAATGATCCTGTGCATACTCATCGTTGAGCTCATCAAGCTCTGTATGAACGATCTTCTTCACGGTGCAGGTAAATGCAGCTTCCTTGCCCGCGAGCTCTTTCGCGTGATAATCCTCAGGGAATGTGACATTGACAACCTTTGTCTCGCCGGTCTTCACGCCGATCAGCTGATCCTCGAAGCCCGGAATAAAGGAATTGGATCCCAGCTTCAGAGTCTGGTCCTTTGCGGTTCCGCCATCAAATGGCACATCATCGATTGTGCCTGCATAGTCCAGTGTCAGGACATCATCCTTCTGCGCCTCCTGATCTCCCTCAAGGGTAACCTCACGCGCATTCTTCTTCTGATCAGCTTCCAGTTCCTTCTCGACCTCTTCATCGGTCACGGTTGTATCTGTCTTTGGAACCTCTACACCCTTATACTCGCCCAGCACAACATCCGGCTTAACGGCAACCTCTGCCGTAAAGATAAAATCTTTTCCCTTTTCAATCTGTGTAACATCGATCTTTGGCTGGGATACGATGTCCAGACCGCTTTCCTTTGCGGCATCTGCATAGGCAGTTGGAAGGATCGCATTTGCGGCATCTTCATAGAAAATTCCAGGCCCATACATTTTCTCAATCATCTGTCTCGGAACCTTTCCCTTACGGAATCCGGGAATGCTGATATTCTTCTTCTGCTTCTGGTATGCGCTCTGCATGGCCTTCTCGAATTCATCTGCGGATACTTCGATGGTGAGCTTTGCCATGCTCTTCTCCAGGTTTTCTACTTTGACGCTCATTCTTGTCAAATCCTCCTTAAATGTACAAAAATATTTCTGGCATTGATTGCTTATCATTTATCGCTGATAATGATTCGGGAACCATGCGCATAATCTATAATAATCTTCGGAACAAAAGCAACATATTCCGATTGATACGCAGCCATTAAGTGAGTATAGCATACTCATTTTTAAAACGCAAGAACGGATCTGAATAGCCTGAAAACACTTCAGGCTTACTGTTTGAAGACTTATTTCAGCCGGATCATGTCCAGAGAATTCTCCCTGACAACGACATATCTGTTTCGTCCCACAGCGAAGATGCTCTGGGGCGTTTCACTGTAGCTCCCTTTGAATTTTTCTACTCCGTACAGGTTGAAAACGCAGAAATCCGCTCCATTATACAGGCTGATCTCATCACCCGAAAATTCCACCGATTTATATGCAAAATTGAATTCCCTGGTCAGAATCTCACGGCCATCTGTATTATACACCAGAAGATCAAAATCCCCGGAGCTGCTGTTATTCACAACCAGTCCTATTCTGGACGCATCATAGAAGACGCTCTGAATATTTTCCGTAACAGATACGGTGGCACTTTCTTTCACCGATGCAGAACCCGTATAGACAGAAAATCCATCGGACCGGAACCCGACACAGGTATTGTCATCCAGATATTCCAGCTGCGGAACGATCACGCCGCTGTACTGAAAATCTGCGATTCTGTTGTCCATCTGACTTTGTCCTGCTGCACCGAAATTATAAAAGCGTACGATTCCTGTCTGCGCTGAATCCACATATCCCAGATAAGAGACCGCGATATTCTGTCCATCCTTTGAAAGTGCAAAATCAAGGGGAAAGCCGGGATTGTCCATGGATGTCTTGATCAGCGCAATCTGATCTCCGTTTTTATCATAGTATTCAATATACGCATTACTGCTGTCCTGCTGCAGTGCGGCAACAGCACCCGAATCACAGACCTTCGCACGTATGATCGGAAGACTTGTAGAGGCCGATCCGATTTGTCCTGCAGCATCACAGACTACAATATTTGTCCCATCCTTATCATAGATAGCTATAACATTATCGCATTCTGCCACCTGGGGATCATTCATGGAATAACTGACATCCCAGACCACTCCGCCTGATTGATTGAGCAGTGAAGCCCCGTCTGTACTGTACCTCAGAATATTATCACCTGCGCGGCAATATTCTGCAGAGAGCGTGTCCTCCTGTTTCCTGGAACTTACAACCTTGTATCCGCTGTATTTCCAGTAAATATTCCCAAAAATCACTACAAGTGCTGCTCCAAGCACGACAACAATGATCAGGACAATAGCAGCCAGGCGGGCAGGAATCCAGATGACACGTTCTTCATCATACACTGCTGTTTCATCCTGTCCCGTCGCTGTATCGCTATCCTGTGCAGCTTCTCTGCGGAGTGTTTCCTGCTCGGCAATTTTCCGGGTCAGAATCCGTACCTTCGGAAAACGGAAATGAAAGTGTGGTCTTTCAGACTGATCCTCGTCGTCATCGAACAGCCCCTCATCTTCGCCCTCTTCATTTTCCAGCTCTGTCTCTTCGTCGGGCTTCGCTGTCTGCTCACGGGATGCCACACGATCTATCTTCTGTCCCACCGGCAATCCATCTGTCTGATCCGCCTGCCCGGACGTTTTATCTGTCCGGTCCGCCTGTTCAGGCATGATATGGCTCTGCTCCGACTGCCCTGGCGTTTTATGGATCTGCTCCCCATGCTCAGACGTTTTATGGATCCTGTCCCCACGATTGTCCGGATCCTCTTGCGCACTCAATTTTCCTGTATCTTCTGTGTCATGTGTATTCTGAATGGCCTTCTCTACGGTATCTTCATTACTCTGTCTGTCCCCGGCTGTCTTTTCACCGGCACTTTTTGCGTTCCGGTCATCCTGAATATTCTTCGCATTGGTCTCTTCTATACTCTGGCCGCTCTGGCTCTGCTTCTCATTCGTATCGTCCGGATCCTGAATGTTCTGTCCTTCTGCAGCCTGACGTGAATGTTCCCCGGACCCCGGATCTTCCGCTGCAGATAAATCCGGCCTGCTTTCAGGATTGCTTTGTTCTTTTATCTCTTCAGACATGAGCTGCCTTTCCACATGCATGTTCTTAAAGCTCCGTGCGTCCTTCCAGAGCGCGCAGAAGCGTGACCTCGTCAATATATTCCAGATCACCACCTACCGGGACACCGCTGGCAATTCTGGTCGTTTTTATACCGGTCGGCTTAATCAGCTTGCTGATATACATAGCCGTGGTCTCTCCCTCCAGAGATGAATTAGTGGCAATGATCACCTCTTCCACATCTCCCTGCAGGCGCTGCATAAGCTCCTTAAGCCGGATATCCTCAGGGCCGATCCCCAGCATAGGCGAAATTGCACCCTGCAGTACATGATATACGCCGGTATATTTCTGTGTCTTTTCATATGCTGCCAGGTCTCTTGTATTCTCCACGACCATAATCTGTTTGTGATTACGATTCGGATCTGCGCAGATCGGGCAAAGCTCCTGATCTGTCAGATTGCCACAGACCTTACAGTAATGCACTTTCTCCTTGGCATTGATGATCGAACCGGATAATTCCCTGACCTGGTCCTCAGGCATATTGATGATGTAAAAAGCAAGTCTTTGTGCAGATTTTGGCCCGATCCCGGGCAGCCGGCCAAGCTGTTCGATCAGTTTTGTAATATTTTCACTATAATATGCCATCAGAAACTAAGGCCACCCAGGTTTCCCATACCTCCGGTAATGCTGCCCATCTGCTCCGCCTGCGCAGCGTCTACCTGCCGCAGTGCCTCGTTTGTCGCTGCAACAATCAGGTCCTCCAGCATTTCCACATCCTCCGGATCTGCCGCCTCCGGGCTGATTGTGACCTTTGTGACCTCCTTCTTGCCGGTTACTGTCACCGAAACAGCGCCGCCACCAGCTGAGGCAGTGAACTCGCGGCTCTCCATTTCCTTTGCCTGTTCTTCCAGCTTGCGCTGCATGCGCTGTGCCTGTTTCATAAGATTGTTCATATTGCCGGGCATGCCGCCCTGAAATCCGCCTCTTTTACTCATTACTGCCTGCCTCCTTAATAATCATCCTGTTCGTCAATATCATCGTCCTCTTCAATCGGAACGCCCTGGATTTCATCCTTTAGCAGTTCACTCACCGGAATGTCGGTGAGTACTTTATCTCCCCCCGCATCCGGTGCAATTGCCTCGATCTCAACTTCCTTACCGGTCAGTTTCCGTATCACCGCTTTCAGTTCTTCTCTGTGCGATGCCTCATTGACCTGCTCGCGGCTGATCTCATCCTCCATAGAAAGATACAGGACATTACTGCCGCTTGCACTGTCATATTTTGGTATGGCACTATCAAGATATGCATGCAGAGGCTCCTCCGTCATACCGGTGATTTTTCTCCACTGGGCCCGGATATTCTTAAGGTCTTCCGGGGCAGCCTTCACCGGCATCGTTTTTCTCTCCTCTTCCGGATCCGCATTATGACTGCCCGCAAGGACATCTCCTGTCCCGGAGCCGCTGGAAGAGGCGCGAACAAAGGTACCTTCCTCCATCCTTTTCTCCAGAAGCCGGATCCGATCCAGCACACCGCCAAGATCTGTATCCATCTGTGGTCTGCAGAGACGTATCAGCGCAGTCTCTGCAAGTATCTGCTTCTGAGAGGCATAGCGGATCTGACCGCTTAAGTCTGACAATATACGAATGTAACGCATCAGACCATTGCTGTCAATCATTATACTTTCTTCTTTGAGCTGCTTCAGATTTTCCGCAGATACGTCAAGCACATCCTCCAGATCATCGGAATTCTGCACCAGCATAAGGTTACGCAGATACCATATAAAATCCGTTACCAGTTGTCCGATTTCCTTGCCACTCTGAACCATTTCATTCAGAAGATGTATGGCACCTGATGCGTCGCCGTCTATGACGCGGCGCAAAAGACGGCTGAACACCTCTGTATCGACAGTGCCAAGCACATCCAGTACTTTTTCATACGTCAGTTTCTCACCGAGATAGAAGGCAATGCACTGATCCAGCAGACTCAGCGCATCACGCAGGGAGCCATCGGCAGCCTTCGCAATATAACGGACCGCCTTTTCCTCCGCTTCAACCCCCTCCCTGTCCAGAAGTTCCTGAAGCCTGGCGGCAATTGTATCAATCGTGATCCTGTGAAAATTGTACCGCTGACATCTTGAGAGTATGGTGACAGGAATTTTATTGACCTCTGTCGTTGCCAGAATAAAGATGACATATTCCGGCGGTTCCTCCAGCGTCTTCAGCAGGGCGTTGAATGCGCCTGTGGAAAGCATATGCACCTCATCGATGATGTACACCTTATACTTTCCCTGTGTGGGCCGGTACTGTACTTCCTCCCGGATTTCCCGGATATTATCGACACCATTATTGGAAGCCGCATCAATCTCAATGACATTATTGGAAGTGCCTTTCAGAATATCACGACAGATTGCACAGCTATTGCATGGACTTCCATCCTCCAGCGGTGATTCACAATTCACAGCTCTGGCCAGAATCTTCGCCACCGTTGTCTTGCCGGTACCCCGGGTACCGCAGAACAGATACGCATGTCCGATCCGTCCCGCTTTCAGCTGATTTTTCAGCGTTGTTACAATATGATCCTGTCCTTTAACCTCTGAGAAGGTTGTAGGACGAAATTTTCGATACAGAGCGGTATAGCTCATACCAGATTGCTCCTTCAAAAAAGCGCTGTGTTACTTCCAGCGCAAAAGATAAATTGCTCCCGTCAGCACGGCGTTTATATGCAGCCGCCAACGGGAGCACCTTCTGCTTACTTTATTAACCACTGTATTGGCTGGTATACACATCAGTGTTTACAGCGATCTTAATGCAATATATCATCAATCACCAAAAGAAATTCCTATGCGTTTTGCATCGGCAATCTCCTGACAGGCCGGATCTACCGTCTTAAGCTTGCCTGCCACATCCTCCAGAGGTACCTTTTTGATCTTCCCGTTCACAAGAGCGACCATATAGCCATACTGTCCCTCCATGATCAGCTTTGCTGCCTCTGATCCGATTCTCGTGGAAAGAATACGGTCATATGCACAGGGGCTTCCTCCCCTCTGCATATGTCCCGGAACGGTCACGCGGATCTCCATGCCGGTTTCCTTATAAATATCATCTGCAATTTTGTAAGAGATGGACGGATACTGCTGCGTGATCTCCGCCATTTTTTTCTTCAGATCCTTCTTCGGAAGCGCTGCGATTTCCTTTGGAATTGCGCCCTCTGCCACTGCAAGGATGGTAAAACCGCTGCCGCGCTTCTTACGGTTGTTGATCGCCTCAATGATCTTATTGATATCATAAGGTATCTCGGGAATCAGAATTACATCGGCTCCACTTGCAATTCCCGCATACAATGTGAGCCATCCCACCTTATGGCCCATCACTTCTACGATGAACACCCGGTTATGTGAGGAGGCCGTTGTATGGATGCAGTCGATGGCATTTGAAGCAATATCAACCGCACTGTAGAAGCCAAAGGTCATATCGGTGCCATAGATATCATTATCAATGGTCTTTGGAAGATGAATGATATTCAATCCCTCTTCACGAAGCAGATTTGCCGTTTTCTGTGTACCGTTTCCCCCAAGAATCACAAGACAGTCCAGACGAAGCTTGTAATAATTCTGTTTCATCGCCTCAACCTTGTCCAGACCATTTTCATCCGGTTCCCGCATCAGCTTGAATGGCTGACGTGAAGTTCCGAGGATTGTACCGCCGCGGGTAAGAATGCCTGAAAAATCCTGCGTCGTCAGCATTCTGTAATCGCCGTAAATGAGCCCCTTGTAACCATTCATGAAACCATAAACCTCGAGCTCATCCACATTGTTCGCAAGACCTTTTACAACACCGCGCATTGTCGCATTCAGGGCCTGACAATCTCCGCCGCTAGTTAACATACCAATTCTCAACATAGTCTCATCCTTTCCTTGGGGCAGCAGAGCAACGTTTCTGCCTCACCAATTTACAGTACTTATTATATGATAAATCAAAGTCCTGCACAAGAAAAAAGCTCTGGTTGACTTTTAAAAATAAAGACGGTATACTTCATCATATCCGCGCAGCCGGGGAAGCAGCGGCTCCCTGTACCTGCAATCCGCTATAGCAGGGGTGATGCTGAACAGAGGCCTTAGTCCTTTCGTGGCTGCCTTCTGTAAGTGACGATGACGTCCGGGTCTTACGCAACGGAAATCTGTGAACCGTGTCAGGGCAGGAATGCAGCAGCACTAAGCAGAACCTTTCGTGTGACGTGAGGCTGCCTGGGCCGAGCTAACTGCAGATGTAACGCATGCGGGGACGGATCGACGGGACGCGCGCGGTATATTATTATCCTGACACGCGTACTGCTTTGATCTTCTGACATGCTTCCGCAGTCTTGCGCTTTGGCAGAGCTTCATTATTTTATACACATTTCCTGGCGTTTTTTGTGATCTGCCATGCATGCCATCTTCATCAGCATCATGTCTGTGTTTCATATCATGTCTGTGTCAGACAGAAATCTTCATACTTCCCGACAGAAAGCTTCATATTTTCCCTTGATATAATCCCGTACATTCAGCAGTGAATTCATCTTTTTCAGATACATCCCATCCACTGCCGCCGTGTCCTTCTGCAGATCAGGCACCATAATCACCGGTGTTCCAGCTGCAGCCGCCGCCTTTACTCCGTTAATGGAATCCTCCAGAACCAGCACCTCCTCCGGCTTCATTCCAAGTTTTTCACAGGAAAGCTGATAAATATACGGATCCGGCTTTGCTGCTTTCACCATATCACCGCATATGATAAAACGGAACACATTCGGAGTGTGTGTGACCCGCATATTCAGAAATGTGTGCAAGCTGCTTGAACCTGTAGCAAGCACCATTGGTATCTTCTCTTCAGAAAGGAACTGCAGAAGCTCAAACAGTCCCTTCTGCACAGGGATTCCCTCAGTCATTTTCTTCCGGGTGACAATCGCCTTGTATTTTTTTTCAAATTCGGTATAGGGGAAGCTGCTGCCAAACCTCTCTTCAAAATAACGTACCCTGAGTGCCCGATTCATCCCCATTGTATGATAGAGCTCATCTCCAAGAGGGAAACCAATGATATCCGGTCCTACAATATTCCATGCCTCCTGAATCATCTGTTCCGTCTTATACATCAGACCGTCCATGTCAAAAATCACGGCATGCGGCCACGGCCGTCTGCAAACCAGGTCTGTTTCTTTACTCAGCAAGTTCATCTGCTGCTTTCCTCCCACCCCGGATTTCCCTTCCCATACCAACATTTTCTTCAGCCATAAGCAGCTGACCAGTCTGCAGGCATCAATTATTCTGTCTGCAATGATCAGACCCTCTGTCTGAATTTATCATATGTTCTGTCTGCAATGGCCATATTTTCTGTCTTTTCTGAACACATCACATTCCAGGCCGGTTATCAAAAATCTCCAGTGTTTTACAGATCTGTTTCTCATAATCCCCTGAGATTTCCTCCATATGCCCGGCATGCATCAGATTGGTCTCGGCCCCACAGGTCCCATCATCGTTCCGGAATTCCCAGATATGATAGGAAAGACCGCGATCCAGAAAATCAATGCTTCCAACCCCATCTTCCTCTGCATAGGAAAAATGGTATCCCTTTTCTGTCAGGAGATGTTGTACTTTTTCCAATCTCATAGGCACCGCCTCAGACAATGGTGTCGTGTTGGAAAACCATCTGCTTTTTCAGCTGCGCTGCGGCTTCTGCCCCATTCATGATTCTGACCAGCTCAAATGCAAAATCGAAGGCAGCTCCGGGACCGTGGCCTGTAGTGACATTGTCATCGGTTACAACAGGGACATCCTGGTAAGTGGCGCCTGTCAGGGTATCTTCCATCCCCGGATAAACGGTAGCCTCTCTGCTCTCAAGGAATCCAAGCTTTCCGAAAATGGATGGAGCCGCACAGATCGCTGCAACATGCTTTCCGGAAATATAGGCTGCCTGCAGTATCTGTATGAGTTCTCTGCAAGCTCCCAGATTCTTTGTTCCTTCTCCGCCACCCGGAAGTACAAAGAGATCTCCGTCCTCACACTTTACCTCCTGGAGCATACGGTCCGCCTCAAGATAAATCTTATGGGAGCCCCTGATCCATTTTCTGCCCATGATGGATACCGTAATGACCTCATTTCCAGCCCTCCTGAGCACATCAACGGGAGTAATCGCTTCAACCTCTTCCAGACCATCTGCGAGAAACACATATACCTTTGCCATGTCATTTTCCTCCAATTCTAATCATAAATCTCTGGCCTTCCGGATGCATGCTATCGTTGCCTCCATGACCGCACTCCGGAATCCCCGATCCTCCAGCTCACGTACTGCTTCAATCGTTGTACCTCCAGGGGAGCAGACCATGTCCTTCAATTCGCCCGGATGTTTTCCTGTTTCAAGAACCATCTTTGCACTACCCAGAAGTGTCTGTGCAGCAAATGTATATGCCTGTCCTCTGGGCATACCCTCATGCACTGCCGCATCGGCCAGTGCCTCAATAAACATAAATGCGTACGCAGGGGAACTTCCGCTCACACCGGTAACAACATCAATCATTGGCTCAGACACAACCGCATAGCGGCCAAAACTTTGAAAGATTTCTTCCACAACTGCAAGGTCTTCTCCGGTGACCTTATCATTGGGACAAAGTGCCGTCATTCCCTCCCCGACAAGTGCCGGGGTATTTGGCATGGTACGCACAAACTTCACCTCTCTGCCGAAGGTCTCTCCCAGCCAGGACAGGGTTTTGCCAGGTGCAAGCGTTACAACTATGGTGTTTTCCCTGATATGCTCCGCAATTTCCCGGATCACCTCTTCCATATAGACCGGTTTGACAGCAAGCACCAGAACATCTGCAAAATCTGCAACTTCCGCATTTTTCTTCGTTGTTACTATTGAAAACTGCTCTGCGGCACGCCTGATGGTCTCATCAGTTTTAGCGGAAGCCATGAGGTTTCCCGCCGGAACCAGCTTTTCTCTTAAAATACCGCCAATCATTGCCCCCGCCATATTGCCACAGCCGATAAATCCAATTTTGCTCTGCATTGCCATTCCTCTTTTCCGTTATTGTTCTCAGTCAAATAATGCTGACATGATATTTTCACTGGTGCTGCCATCTCATCCCGGCTTCTCTGCGTCACGTTCCGATCCCTGGACTTCTGATATCAGCACTTTTGTATTAGCACTTTTTTATATTAGCACTTTATCCACGATTTTCGCTGCTGTTTATACTATATTTCTGCAGCCCGGCTTCCGATCCGTCGGCTACGCCTTCACCATCAAAGGATGGAATAAAGCTTTCCTTTGCCGTGCCGCCTTCCTGTATGAAAGCATTTGTCACTCCAAGATCCAGTGCATAATCGATCAGTGCATCGTATTCTCTGTGCGTGACCTTCCTGCAGAGTTCCGGATACTTTTCCTTCAGCCTGTCAAATGGCGTATATTGATGCATCAGGCTGAGCCATACACGATCCCCATAGTGCTCATACACATATTGCACCACTGCCTTGGAATTGCGCACATGACCAGGAAGCAGGAGATTGCGGACAATGATTCCCTTCTGCATCAGACCATTCTCCGAGAAAACCGATTCAGGACATTGTCGGAACATCTCTTTCAGAGCCAGCCCCGCCCATTTCGGGTAATCCCCGGCACCGGAATATTTTTCTGCCAGATCCGGGTCCATATATTTGAAATCCGTCAGATAGATGTCAACAACGCCTTCCAGAAGCCTCAACATTTCCGGATCCTCATATCCACCGCAGTTATATACAATTGGAATTTTTAATCCACAACTTCTTGCATCTTGCACAGCCACGATGATCTGCGGAACATACTGCGTCGGCGTAACCAGATTGATGTTGTTTGCCCCCTTATCCTGCAGCTCCAGAAAAATCTGACCAAGCCTTTCCGGAGTAATTGCAATCCCCCTCTTTGCATGCGCCAGTTCATAATTCTGGCAATATACACATCTAAGCGCACACCCGGAGAAAAAAACCGCTCCTGATCCGTTTGCTGTTCCCATCTGCGGATCACCTGAAATACAGGGTTCCTCCCAGAAATGAAGCGCAGCCCGCGCCACATAAACAGCGGATGGGACACCGCATACTCCTGTTCTGCCTGACAGGCGGTCTGCGCCACACCTTCTGGGACAGATCCTGCATTTCTTCATATAAGAATCTATAACGCCTGGTATATCCTTCATGCTGCATCCTCTGTATCAGTTATTTTCCTCTGTTATGCCCGGCTCCTCTGTTCTTGCCAACTCTTCTGAAAAATTTCATGCAGACATGAAACAGCGGCCGCAATGGCCGCAGCCAAAGCCATAATCCGCTTATGATAAGATATCCGGGTTCTCTGACACTGTGTTGTCTGCCATTTCGGATAAAGTGTGTCAGAATACCGCACAGCTGTTCCTGCCGGATTCCCTTCTCTACTGCCGGCTGATTGTCTCCCACAAACCAGAATTCCCGCAGACCCGTTTTCCCGGTCACCCTGTATATCCTGTGCATCACGAGAATACTCCCCGCTCTTCTGAACAGAACAATATCCCCCCTCTTCAATTTTCCGGCATCTTCAATCGGTTCCAGAACCGCCCAATCCCGATTCGGTACAAACATTGGATACATACTCCATCCGACGGGCTGAATCTGTATTGTCTGACCAGTCCGCAGAAGGTCTTCAGGGTTCTCCCCGCTCCAGGCCGTACTATTACAATGCACCAGACATGCTGTATCTGCAGAACACATAACGTTTCTCCTATCCGTAAACGCGCTGACCTTTCAAACCGTATCCACACACACGTATTCATACAGGAAAAAGTTTCTGTTCAAAGGTCTTACATGAAGGGCGTTTCTCATTTGTCTGTTTTTATGTTCATAAACGGGCAGTAAGCTGGTTTTACACCTGATTTTTGCTGCTGTGAAACCCGTCGGGCAAAAAAGCGCCGCTTTCATCTTCGAATCACAATGTATTGTAACATTTAATGCAGATTTTTGGTAAAATAATTATTATACTGATAAAATAGGCAGGAAATACTTAGCCATTCATGCAGGTGCACTGTACATAAACACTATACTGTCATCTGGAGGAGCACATGCTTAAAAAATCCAAATACTACAGCGTTGAAAATCTCTCCGGAACCTTCTATCTGATTCCCTACGGACAGGCCATCGTGGAACAACAAGCAGCCTATCAGCTAAACGAAACCGGCGTTTTTATCTGGAACCACATCGAGGAATGCGCTGATCTGGAACATCTTTTCCGCACATGGGCCAGACACGAAAAAATCCCTTACGGAGAGCTGAACCATGCACGTCAGGACCTGAAGGACTACCTGAACTATCTGAAGAGCCGACATCTTCTGACAGATGACAAACCCCGAACAGCTCCGGTAGCAGACCATACTTTTTTCCCGGAGGAGCCCTATTACAAGACACTCTGTCTGGCGGGACTTGAGATAGAACTTCAGGGTTCTTCCCTGTTTTTTCCAAAAGCACTTGACCGGTTTGCCAGATCGCCGCTTAAAAGCCAGAAGCCTGCACAGACAATCACAGTCACCCTGTCCCAG
>JBJEMO010000031.1:0-3052 GCA_051879715.1 Bilifractor sp. | reverse complement strand
GTCATCCTTTACACCATTCATAAGCACAAAGCATTGCAGGCAAAGGGCCCGACACAGTTAGTCATGACCACCATTCATATTGAAAAACAAAGAGTGGTATGGTACATTAATTAACTGTATCGGGCTCTTTTTACGTCTGTAAGACAGGAAAGGAGCATTTTGGGGAACTGGTCTGAATGGAAAAAGTTCCGGCAAGGGAATTACCCAGTTTCAGATTGGACGATACAAAGCCGGATTTGTTAATGAAATTACATCCAATGATTACAAAAATGGTGTAAAAATGGTGTTTCCGCATTTCAGCAAATGCCGAAAAACTGCATAAATAAAGGAGATATAGAGAAAAATGAAACTTGGTATCGTAGGACTTCCGAACGTTGGAAAAAGCACGCTGTTTAATGCATTGACGCAGGCCGGAGCAGAAATGGCGAATTATCCGTTCTGCACCATTGACCCGAATGTCGGCGTGGTTCCGGTTCCGGATGAAAGACTGAAGCTGCTGGGGGATTTCTTCCACTCAAAGAAGGTTACTCCGGCGGTTGTGGAATTCGTGGATATTGCAGGTCTTGTAAAGGGTGCATCCAAGGGAGAAGGTCTTGGAAACCAGTTTCTTGCGAATATCCGTGAGTGCGATGCCATCGTTCATGTGGTCCGCTGCTTTGAGGATCCGAATGTCATCCATGTGGATGGAAGCGTGGACCCGAAGCGTGATATTGAGACGATCAATCTTGAGCTGATTTTCGCTGATCTGGAGGTGCTGGAGCGCCGTCTTTCAAAGACCACGAAGGCCGCCCGGATCGGCGACAAGTCCGTGAAGATGGAGCTGGAGATGGAGACAGCCCTGAAGGACTGGCTGGAGAATGGAAATGACGCCATTACCTTTGACCTTACGCCGTACAAGGATGATGAGAGCGTTCAGCAGGCCTTTTATGAGCTGAACCTGCTGACGGCAAAGCCGGTCATCTATGCGGCGAATGTAGCAGAGGATGATCTCGCCAATGATGGTGCGGAAAACCCGCATGTACAGGCGGTGCGCGCCTATGCCGCAGATCACCACAGTGAAGTATTCGTGGTCAGCGCTGAAATCGAGGCAGAGATGTCCGAGATGAGTGATGAGGACAAGCAGATGTTCCTCGAGGACCTCGGCGTGAAGTCCTCCGGTATGGATAAGCTGATCCAGGCTTCCTACCGTACCCTTGGACTGATGAGCTTTTTAACCGGCGGAGAGGATGAGACCCGCGCCTGGACGATTAAGATCGGTACAAAGGCGCCGCAGGCAGCAGGAAAAATTCACAGCGACTTTGAGCGCGGCTTTATCAAGGCAGAGGTTATCAATTACAAGGATCTTCTGAACTGCGGCTCCTACCCTGCGGCTCGCGAAAAAGGACTGGTCCGCATGGAAGGCAAGGATTACGTGGTACAGGACGGGGATGTCATTATCTTCAGATTTAACGTATAATTTCTATACGTGAAAAAAGTCCGGAATCACGTATAAAAAGTCCGGACTCATGCATAAAAAATACCGGACTCATACATGTAAAGAACAAGATTTATGCGTAAAAAGGACAGGAGGATCGTCGGTGGCGACAGCCCTGTCTTTTTTTTGCAGCATCAGCTTTATATCACAACATGAAACGAAATATCCGGCTTCGCATAGGTGACATAGATCTTTCCATGATTGTTCTCGACGATCTGACTGGCCATGGACAGCCCGATGCCATAGCCGGATTTTTTGCTGTTGTGTGAGGTGTCCTCCCGGTAGAACCGGTCAAAGAAGCGATCGTAATTTACGTTGGTCCCTTCGGCATAGGTATTTGTGACGATCAGGTGCATACCTTTTCCCCTGCCCTTTGGCTTAAGGTGAATAGATACGGTTCCATTCTCATTGCAGTATTTTGTGGCATTGTCGACGAGGATGTTGATCAGCTCGGGCAATGCCATCGGATCGCCCATCACATGCAGATTTTCTGCAATATCTGTTTTCAGATGCTTGCCCTTCTGTTCGATGATAGTACGGTAGGAATCTGCAGTTTCCTTTGCGGCAGCTGAAATATTTACGTCGACGGGCTTGTCCAGGGAAGTCTCCTGCATTTTTGCCAGCCGGATCAGATTGTTTACCAGGCCGGTCAGGCGGACGACCTGGTTGCGGATGCTGGTTGTCCACTCATTTTTCCCCTCCATCATTTCCAGAACCTCTGCGTTGGCGGAGATGACGGCCAGCGGGGTCTTCAGCTCATGACCGGCATTGGTGATGAACTGCTTCTGGCTCTCGATGTTTTTCGCGATCGGCTGCACGACCTTTCTGGAGATCAGCGTCACAATGACCAGAAACGCGATGGTGCATAGTATGCCGAATATAAAGGAATAATTGGCAAAGGTACTGAGGCTGCGGAAGGAAGAGGTGGTGTCCATGAATACAATAATTGTATTTCCGTCATCGGTCTGCTGCCGGTAAAAGGAGTAATACATGCCATTATTTCTCAGGAGTCCGTCTGAACGTAGCGTCTGAATGGTTCTTGAAGCCATGGATCGGATTTCATTCTCGGTCAGAGAGGAGATGTGATCGCTCTTCAGAGAAATGATGTTGTCCTCTTTATCAAAAATTACAGAAAAATAGCGCAGCTGGTAATTGCTCTCCGGCGTCAGTTCGAGGTTCTGTTCTGTGACGCCCTCGGATTTGCCGCTGATTTTCTGCAGGAAGCTTTTGATCCGAAAAATAAGATCTGCGGACGCGGAAGAATTGTCCGACCCTGATGTACTTTCATCTGCATTATCTTCGTTGCCGGGTTCACTCTGGGAAGCCGAGGACTCCTTTCCGGATGCATCAGCTCCGTTCTGTGCAGAGGAAGTCCCGGAGCCGGTTGATGAATCGGAAGAGCTGCCGGAAGAAGCACTGCTACTGCTGCCTGATTTGGCAGATCCGCTATTAGATGATGCATTGTTATACGATCCTGAGGAACTGCTGTCGGTGGAGACACTGCTGCCTGATACCGCAGCACCACTGCCGGAAGAAACTGATGTGCTGCCTTTATCCTGCATATTTTTCAGATAATCT
>JBJEMO010000030.1:0-21922 GCA_051879715.1 Bilifractor sp. | reverse complement strand
ATGCGAAGCGGATAAGATCCGGGAGCGTTTGTGTGTTCAGTTTTGAAGGTATGTATGAGAATATGTTTTATATAGAAAGGATGATCCATTACGGGTCATCCTTTTTCTTGTCTTATTCTTGCTGGAAATTTGTTTTAGCGGGGTTTATACTGAAGAAAATAGAAATAGAAAACCGATATGGAAAGAAGTTAATTGAATTATGTCTGAAAAATCAAAAGCCTATGTTGGATTGATTCTTGTATTCATGATCTGGGGAAGCCTGTACGTTGTTGGATCTGTCGTACTTGAATATCTTCCAACATTTTTTGTCATGCTTTGCAGATTCATGATTGCATTTCCGACCCTGTGTCTGATCGTCGCCATTCGCGGAAGAAAATGGAAAGATGACGTGGATGAGCAAGGGAAAAGAACCAGACTGGACGCAAAGGGCTGGAAGTTTGCTATTCTCCTGGGGTTATTAGGATATGCTGTTTCTGTAGGCATTCAGCTTCTTGGTACAAAGTATGCCGGATCATCAATGGCTTCCCTGATCAACGCATTAAATCCTGTAACAATTTCCGTTCTTGCCGTTCCGATTCTTGGAGAGAAGCTGACCAGAAATAAAGTTATTGGTATTCTGCTGGCGGTATTTGGCGTGTATTTGATCCTGGGAACAGGCGGCAATGTAAATATACCAGGCGTGCTTCTTTCGCTTGGCTCTGTTGTGCTCTGGTCTCTCGTTTCCTGTCTCACACGGGAATCACTGAAGGAATATAATTCGCTTGTCATCACCAGAAATGCCGTGGGTATTGCGATCGCTGGTGAACTGGTATTTGCGCTGATCGAACATGGGGTACTGCATCCGCATATGTCTGTGAACCTTACGGTTGTTTTCGGACTGCTGTATCTGGGAATTGTTTGTACAGGGGTTTCCTACATTTTGTGGAACGGAGGCCTTGCTGTACTTCCTGTGAGCAATTGCTCAGCACTATATCCGATTCAGCCGCTCACTTCAACATTTCTGGGTATCGTGCTATTTCATGAAGTCGTCGGATGGAATTTTGTAACTGGAACGATATGTATCCTGGGCGGCGTACTGCTCTGTCTTCTGGGAGATCAGATTTTCCGAAAGAGAGGAGAGTCATCCCGATGACAGGATTTTTCAAAAATGGTTCTTGACATATGTGGGGTAAAGTAGTAATTTATAAACAGAAACAGTAATCGTTACTATAAATTAAAAACAAGGAGGATTTTACACATGGCAAACAAGTATGCAGGAACGAAAACAGAAAAGAACTTATTGGAAGCTTTCTCAGGCGAATCTCAGGCGAGAAACAAATATACGTATTTTGCTTCCGCTGCAAGAAAAGCAGGATACGAGCAGATCGCTGCATTATTTGAGAAGACTGCGAACAATGAGAAGGAGCATGCAAAGCTCTGGTTCAAGGAACTTGGCCTTTTAGGCAATACAGCTGAGAATCTTTCTTCCGCAGCTGCCGGAGAGAATTATGAGTGGACTGATATGTATGACCGCATGGCCAAGGAAGCAGATGAAGAAGGATTCCATGATCTTGCAGAGAGATTCCGCGGCGTTGCAGCCATCGAGAAGACACATGAAGAGCGTTATCGTAAGCTGCTGCACAATGTAGAAGCACAGGAAGTATTCAAGAAGGCTGGTGTTACGATCTGGGAGTGCAGAAACTGCGGGCATATCGTAATTGGCACAGAAGCACCGAAGGTATGTCCGGTATGCTTCCATCCGCAGTCCTTCTTTGAGGTTCGCGCAGAGAACTATTAAGAGAACCATTAATAGATATAATTAATACAAACATCAATAGGTTTTTAATAGAAATTGACAGGACCGGTCACAGAAATGTGTCCGGTTCTTTTTTCTTTCTTGACAGCTATAGGAAGACATGATAAAGTGTCAATAGTTAGAAACGACTAACATAAATAACACAGATCAAACATTGTGCGCATCAAAATTAACTTAAACTTACTTTAAGAATTGCCAAAATAGATGAGTTACGCACAAAGCGTTCTGTGTTCCATAACATCAACACAATCTATTCCATTTCAGAAGGAGAGATCCGCGATGTCAGAAGAGACACTTGTCGAGCATTGTGCACCAACGTTGGCGCGTCTGAAAACCGGCAATCTGTTTTCCTGTGTTTTTTCCGGGCAGTCTGAAATGGTCGGAGATATCCGCAGGTTTAATAAGGTTCTTGTTCCGAAAGGACTTTGTCTTCTCCCATTGAAGTATTGTCAGGGAAGGGCATTGTTATACCTGTTCAGACCGGCCATGCTTTATAGGGATCTTTTCAGGGCAGAATCCAGGGAGATTCTGGATGCCGAAGGATATCCGCAGGAGGATGTTATGCACCAGCTGCAGAAGCTGATGAACCGGCTGCGGAATTCGGCTGAGTTTCCGCACGAGATCGGACTGTTTCTCAGTTATCCGCCGGAAGATGTCCGGGGATTTATTGAGCAGGGACCAAGGCGTTGCAAGAAGACCGGGTACTGGAAGGTATATGGAGATGAAGAAATGGCAGACCGTATTTTTTCCAGTTACAGGCATTGTCATGATGTATATATCCGCCAGCTGAGATCCGGGGTGACTTTTACATCCCTTGTGGTACAGGAAAAGCAGAATGACTGCCGTTGAGATCATTCTGGCATAGAGATTGTGGATGGATACCGCTAAAGTGAATATCAGTACCTCTAAGGATCATAACGGTTCCGGAAAAAGGGGTTTTTGTCGAAACGGCATTGTTAAGACTGCGAGGAGCGTACTGTTATTAATATTCTCAAAATATAGTAACAAAACTGGTGAAGAAAAGGAGATTCGTTGTTATGAGTAAAGTAGCAGTTGTATACTGGAGCAGCACAGGCAACACAGAATCAATGGCAAATGCAGTTGCTGAAGGTGTAAAAGCAGCAGGCGGAGATCCGACACTGCTGACAGTAGATTCTTTTTCCGCAGGAGATGTATCTGCTTATGATGCGATCGCCTTTGGATGCCCGGCGATGGGAGCTGAAGAGCTGGAAGACAGTGAATTCCGTCCCATGTGGGATAACTGCAAGCAGGCATTAGCAGGAAAGAAGGTCGCCCTGTTCGGATCCTATGGATGGGGTGATGGCGAGTGGATGCGTTCCTGGGAAGATGAGAGCAGGGAGGCAGGCATAACGCTTGCTGCCGAGAGCGTTATTGCGAATGAAGCGCCAGGAGAAGATGAGATCGAGCAATGCAAGGATCTTGGCAGAACACTCGCTTCGTGAGAAATGAAGAGAAATATGAAATATGTAAAATTGCTTTCAAACTTTAAGTTTGTCATATAGCCACGAAAAGTGCTTTCCGTTTCGACGAGGAAAGCACTTTTCACATAACACCATTTTTCAAATAACAGCACTTTCACACAGCAGCCTTTTCATAAATTCTGTAAAAATCCGTTAAAAGCCCTTTTCCTCCAACTTTTCGACAAAAAAATACATATGCGGGATGTGCCGTCTGTGCTATCTTTTGATCAGCGATATAGCATCGTGCAGGAGTTAACACACGCATATAGCATAGTGAAATGATAGGAATTATATAAAATATAATGGGAGGACTAACATATGATTGCAGCTGTGGCAACATTGACCCAGGAGGAACTTGCAGAGAGTGAACCGATTAATCTCCGGCACGGCCCCACAGAGGGACCTGACGGAGTACATGGGATCGGAGAGGTACTGTATCAGCCCGACACGCTGAAATGGCTTACCATTGGGACTGTCTACGACCATCCAAAGACCTGGACGTTCATGGGTGGAGGGGTGGCACCTGGGGAAGGAGCGCTCATTCAATATGCACTGCAGAGAAATGGGAAAGAATACTTCCCGGATGAATTTGCAGCAGACCGCAGGCAGAACATCAGCTGGTACTATAGAGACGGCTATCTGCCGTGCCCGGTTTCCATCTGGAGAGCACATGGATTTCGTGTTACCATCCAGCATTTTGCACGCAGAAATGATGAAGATACCGCTACACTGGTTTTTTCAAAGGTACAGATAGACAATGAATATGCAGCAAGACAGAATGGAACACTTCTGATCAATGCCAGTCCGGAGGTCCACGTACCCCTGGGAACATGGCCGGATCGGGAGGATGATCATGGAATGGCATATGATTTTTCGCTGGAACCGGGATGCTGGAAGATCTTTGAATTTGTTTCGGATGCCAGTGGAGAACCGGTGCGCGCGGCCCTTCGGGAAAGCTATGGTTCCTTTGAGGATAACTACAGGAAAATGACGGGGCATTATAACAATATCTCTGCCCGTCTGACGCATCCTGTGCAGTTGCCGGACGATGGTATCACAAATATGTATAGGTCAGCGCAGATTGCGCTGCGCAATGCTATCGTGCGGGAAGGATCGCAGGTTCAGATGCGCTCCGGCAGCAACAACCCTGCCAGGATTCAGACCTACGACCGGGAATTCCCGCATGATGTTCCGAATATGCTGGATGAACTGATGCGCGAGGGTGACTATACACTCGCGAAGCAGGTGCTGGAATCGGAAAATTACCGGAAGATGAATACGGCAAATACGGATGACTGGGACGGCTTAAATTACATGGATACGATTGGTAAGTTCCTTCTTCCCTATGCGCAGTATCTTCAGAATACAGGAGACACGGCGTGGTTTGACGATACCCGCTTTGCCTTCCTGCGTGAGGCAGCGCACAATATACATGCCTTCCGTGTGGCAGACGGCCCGCATCCGGGCCTCATGAAAAAGGGAGAGGATTTCGAGAACTGGTCAGACGATGGCGATTATCTGCTGGCGGATAACTGGTGTGCACTGCATGGCCTGTCCTCTTATGCGTATATCTGCAGAAGCCTCGGGAAGAGTGAAGAAGAGAGTTGGGCCAGGGCAGAGATTAAGTCTCTGAATGAAGATCTCAACAAGGCGCTCGACGAGCAGATGAAACGCAATAATCTGCACTATTATCGCGGTGCAATGGATGACAGCAGTTATCAGAGATATGTAGCGGGATCTTTTTATGCCTGGGTTCCCTATTCAGCAGCTCTTTCCACCTTCCCGTGGGGTGCTGGTCTGAAGGGATTTAAGGAGGGAGGTACCTGGAAGGAATATTTCGATGCATCCTTCGATGCTGCGCTCCGGCATCGTGATATCCGGCAGATTCCACAGGGCAGCTGGGGCGCCTGGTGGGGGAAAAATACATATGGAAGCGTCTACAATGCTGCTGCCGGACTTCAGTGCCTTGCCTCGGATAAACACAGGCAGGAAACCTTCCGGAATGTGGAATTTCTGTACCGCCATCAGTGTGCGCCCTTCATGTGGTCAGAGGCTTTTGAGAGCAAGGGACGGGATGCCTGGGACGGCATGTACCTGCCACAGGAATCATACGGAAATTATGAGCTCTGGGGCGTTTCTTTTCTGAAGCAGGCTATTCTGCAGGCTTGCGTGTCCGTTTCCGTGGACGGGTCTGTGATCATAGGGCGCGGTATTCCGGACCACTGGATGCATGAGGATGCAGTCATATCCTGGGCACACGTCAATGTCAATGACAACCGGTACATTGATTTTACTCTGGAATATAAGGGCGGCAGGCTCTTTTTCTCATATACAGGAGATAAGCCGGAGGGCAGTATCATCCTCGATCTTCCCTGGTTCCAGACCCACAGGCCTGAGACGACGGAAGGACATGTGACGGATGATGGTAAGGTTGTACTGTCGCCGGATGTACAGAAGGCTGAGCTGCATTTTTCGTGCTGATACATTGATTTTCTATAAAATAATAAACATACAGATACTCACAAACAGGCAGACAATATAGATTTTTACAGGAAAGTAACTGAATAAAAGTATTGTGACTCCTGCAAATATCTGCTAATATCTAGAACATAATCAAATACAGGTAATCACAGGTATACAAGGAAGTATCTGAAATC
Organism: Bilifractor sp.; assembly: GCA_051879715.1. Classification (GTDB taxonomy): domain Bacteria; phylum Bacillota; class Clostridia; order Lachnospirales; family Lachnospiraceae; genus Bilifractor. Next base: position 15,989 of record JBJEMO010000030.1, on the reverse strand, counting down.
ACATGAGGATTTTCGGGTGCTTCCTTATTTTTTACATGAGGTACAAGGGCGTATCGGAACTTTTCCGGTGCGCCTTCATTTTTTAACGAAAAAGGAGGAGACGCTTTATGAAGGAACTGGTAATGGTCATAAGACCGGACAGACTTGAGGATGTAAAGGCGATACTGGATCAGGAAAATTGTGGCGGCATGACGATCTCAACAGCAATGGGATGCGGAACCCAGAAGGGTGCCTCCGATACTGTGGTCAAGGAATTAAAGGGACTCAAGACGACAATCAATCTCCTTCCTAAGATCCGTGTACAGATCGTTGTGGAGGACAAGAAGGTGGAACCGATTATTGAGGCAGTCCGTGATAAGCTCGCGACAGACCATGTGGGAGATGGAAAAATATTCATCCGTCCGATCGATGATGCCGTGCGTATCCGTACCGGTGAACGCGGAGATGATGCGCTATAACATTCCTCTTTCATGCAATAGAGGCAGTAGAAGATATTACATTTATGCTAAATATAAAGTTTATTCTGAATATAGAATTAATGCTGAATATGTAATGGATTCTGTCTCCTTTTCATACCAACGAAGCGCATAAGCGGCTTCCTGACAAAAGAGAAGAGGTGTTACCGGTTTGAGTGAATATATTGTAGAGCTTGATCATGTAAATAAAATATACGGAACGAACCACGTTGTAAAGGATATGAACCTCCACGTAAAGGAGGGCGAGTTCCTGACAATGCTCGGGTCATCCGGCTGTGGCAAAACCACGACGCTGCGCATGATTGCCGGATTTGAAATTCCGAGCAGCGGCAGTATTCGGGTGGAAGGAGAGAGCATTGAAGCAAAGCAGCCTTTTGAACGGGATGTCAACACCGTTTTCCAGACCTATGCGCTCTTTCCGCATAAGACAATTTATGACAACATTGCCTACGGACTGCGGATGAAGAAGGTCCCGAAAAAGGAAATCCACGAAAGGGTAGAACATATGCTTTCCCTGGTACAGCTGGAGGGGTTTGATGACCGTTATCCTTCCCAGCTCTCCGGTGGACAGAAGCAGAGGGTCGCCATTGCGAGAGCGCTGATCAACCGTCCGAAGGTACTGCTTCTGGATGAGCCGCTTGGTGCACTGGACCTGAAGCTTCGCAAGCAGATGCAGCTGGAGCTGAAGCGTCTGCAGAAAAAGCTGAACATCACTTTTATCTATGTCACCCACGACCAGGAAGAGGCACTTACGATGAGTGACAGGATTGCAGTCATGCATGACGGGATCATCGACCAGGTGGCGACACCTACAGAAATCTATGAGCATCCGGCCACAAAGTTCGTGGCAACGTTTATCGGTGAGACAAATATTTTCGAGGGATGCATCGTCGAAATTGCCGGAAAAACCTGCGAGATCGCCGTTGAAAACGGGTTTGTACAGGCTGATGGAGATGACTTCAGTAATGGTGAGTTTGTGACCATCTCCGTCCGTCCGGAAAAAATCCGTTTCTCAAAGGATGATATCGGAAGCTTTGGTCTGCAGGGTATCGTGAAGGACTACATCTACGTGGGATCCGTACTCAAATGCAACATTGTTCTTCCCAATGGAAACGAGGTCCGGGCAGAGAGACTTTCCGGTGAGGATGTTCCAAAGGTGGGTGAAGTGGTTTATGTCTGCTGGGATGTTCAGGACGCTGTGCTGCTGCATAACCAGGACAATACCATCTATAATGCGCTGAACAATATGCCGATTGTGTGAGGAGATGATGGACATGGATAAAAAAAGAAAAAAATCCATGCAGTTCCGTTCCAGGGTCCTGCCTGCGCTGACGACAGTCGCTCCGGTGAGTCTGTGGATGGTCCTGTTTGTGGCGATCCCGATGATCTATGTCATCGTCATCAGCTTCTGCAATATTGATGACAATTACAATGTGGTATTTCAATTTACATGCAAGAACTATGTGAGGCTGATCGACCCGGATTATCTGAAGATCTATCTGCAGTCGCTCCTGATCGCTTTCCTTTCTACGGTGCTGGCGCTGGTCATTGCCTTTCCGTTTTCCTGGATCATCGCAAGAACGAAAAGCCGGAGAAAAACCGTCTTTTATATGCTGGTCATCATCCCCTTCTGGACAAATTCCCTGATCCGGATCTATGGATGGAAGACTTTCCTTGGGAACAGCGGCTGGCTGAATACCTTCCTCTTGAAGCTGCATATCATTTCTGAGCCGCTGGACCTGCTGTATCACCCGGCGACCACTGTACTCGGCATGGTGTACTGCCTGTTTCCCTTTATGGTGCTTCCGCTGTATTCCGCACTGGAAAAGCTGGATGGAAGCCTTCTTGAGGCATCGGCGGACCTGGGCGCCAGAAAGGTGCAGACATTTTTTGAGGTAGTCCTTCCGCTGACCTCCAGCGGTATCTTTTCCGGATGCATCATGGTCTTTATCCCGGCCCTCGGTTATTTCTACGTATCAGACATCCTGGGCGGCGGCAACACGGATATGATCGGCAATCTGATTGAGCGGCAGTTCCAGAGCGGCAACAACTGGCCGCTGGGAGCGGCACTCTCTATCATTTTGATTCTGATTACGCTGGTACTGGTGAAGATTTACCAGAAGCTTGGCGGAGATATGGAAAGTCTGGGGGTGTGAGCGATGAAGACGAGGACGAAGATCAAAGAGCAAAAAGGAGACATCACACCGGGAAAGGGCATCTTTCTCTTTCTTGTATACGCGTTCCTTTTTCTTCCTATTGTAGTGATTGTGGTCAATTCCTTTAACGCGACGATGACCAAGCCGTACCTCTCCTGGAAGGGTTTTTCGCTGTACTGGTATGGTGAGCTGCTGCAGAATGCATCGCTTCTGAGCTCCTTTGGAAATACCATATTTCTGGCTGTGGTAAGTACGCTGCTTTCCACCGCAATCGGAACGCTGGGAGCGATCGGCATGTACCGTTACAAGTTCCATGGGAAAAAGCTGATCGATGCGCTGCTTTACATCCCGGTGGTCATTCCTGAGATTGTACTTGGCATCTCGCTTCTGACCATGTTTGCGGGGACAGGCATCCCAAGAGGAATGGGAACATTGATTCTGGCACATGTCACATTTGATATTCCCTTTGTCATTTTCAATGTGCGGTCCAGACTGGCCGGCTATGATATTTCCCTGGAGGAAGCCAGTATGGACCTGGGTGCGAACAGGGTACGGACCTTCTTTGAGGTTACATTTCCGGTTCTGGCGCCCGGTATTGCAGGTGGCGCCCTTCTGGCCTTCACACTATCCATTGATGATGTTATTATCAGTTATTTCGTAAATGGTACAACAAAGACCTATCCCCTGAAGGTCATGGAGAGTATCAAGAGCGGTGTCGCTCCGGATGTAAATGCACTGAGCACACTGATCCTGATTGGCACGGTTATTCTGGTTGTGCTGACGCAGAGCGGTATTTTTGGAAGAAGAAAGCACAAGAGCAGATGAAAAGATTGGTCAGGGAAAAATAGGGAAGGAGTGATTCATATGAAGAAGAACAGAAAAGGATTGCTGGCGCTGGGATTGACTGCAGTCATGGCAGCGGGACTTGCGGGATGCGGATTCAGCACATCAGGTACTGGTGCGTCTGCTTCCAGTACTGCCAGCGGAGGTAAGGATACCCTGAATATATTTGTCTGGACAGAATATATTCCGGATAGTGTGATTCAGGAATTTGAAAAAGAAACCGGAATCAAGGTAAACGTCTCCACCTATTCTTCCAATGAGGATATGCTTGCCAAGGTGAAGGCAGAGTCAGAAGGGACCTATGATATTGTACAGCCCTCAGACTATATGGTACAGCAGATGAGTTCACAGGGCATGCTGGAAAAGCTGGACAAGGATAAGCTGACCAATCTGAAAAATATCGGTGAGCAGTATCTGAATCCGTCCTATGATCCGGACAATACCTATTCCGTTCCCTATCAGGGTGGTGTCGCTGCGATTGCAGTTAATACAAAGAAGGTAAAGAAGGAAATCACAAGCTACGATGATCTCTTTGATTCTTCGCTGAAAAATTCCCTTGTCGTTCTCGACGATTATCGTGCAGTCATCGGTATGACAGAACGCTCCATGGGGCTTTCAATGAACGAGACCGACCCTGACAAGCTGAAGGAAGTAGAGCAGAAACTCCTGACTTTGAAGGACAACATCAAGGTTTATGATTCGGATTCCCCGAAATCCTCTCTGATCAGTGGAGACTGCACGGTTGGCTTCTGCTGGAGCGCAGAAATTGCGCTTGCTATGGAGGAAAATCCTGACATTCAGATCGTATTTCCGAAGGAAGGCGCTTATGTATTCATGGATAACTGGTGTATCCCGAAGGGCGCAAAGCATAAGGATGCAGCAGAACAGTTCATCAATTACATTCTTGAACCCGAAACAGCAGAGGCTATTTCAAAGGAATATCCATATCTGCAGCCCAATACAGCAGCAGTCAAGGCCATGGGCAAGGATTATACGGATAATCAGGCAAAGAACCCTCCGGAAAGTGTCATCAATGCCGGAGAGTATGTGGGCAATCTGGACAATGATACCATTGCAACGCTGGACAGTATGTGGACCAAGCTGAAGGGCTGATCGTTGCAGCAGTATCAGAAGCATGCAGAATGCGTGCCATGGCAGCTATACCCCTTGCGTTATGCTGTCTTTGGCTGAGGATATATCTGTTTCAGAAAAAATATTTGTAATCAGATATATGTTTACATAGAAATACAAGGGTTTATTAAGGCCGGCATCCGTTTTCGGATGCCGGCCCTGTTTGTGCCTGCGGATGAAGCGATGCCGGCTGTTATCGAAATAAACCGCAATCTGATCATTGTGTGATTGCGAATTTGCTTTTTCGTGCTATATTAATTCTGTTACGGCTTAAACGGAACACAGTAAATCAGGAAAATAATTTATGGAAAAAAACATTGGAAGTATTGTAATTATCGTTTTATGCGTGATTCTGTCAGCTTATTTTTCGGCGACGGAGACAGCATTTGCATCCCTGAACCATATCCGGATGAAGAATATGGCTGAGAAGGGAGACCGCAGGGCGGCCCTGGTAGTGAAGCTTCTGGACCACTATGACAGCCTTCTTTCCACGATTCTGGTTGGTAACAACGTGGTGAACATAGGTGCCACTTCCCTTGCAACCGTGATCTTTGTCAGACTTCTTGGTGAGGATGCAGGATCCGGCACTGCAACACTGGTGATCACCCTCGTTCTCCTGATCTTTGGCGAGATTTCCCCGAAGAGTATGGCGACGGAGTTCCCGGAGCAGTTTGCAATGTTTTCCGCACCGTTGCTGCAATGTTTTATGGTCGTCCTTACACCGGTGAACTTTCTGTTCGGACTTTGGAAGAAATTTCTGGCAAAGCTGATCAAGGGAGAAAAAAAGCAGCCGATCACAGACGAAGAACTGCTTACGATCGTCGATGAGGCTGAGACCGGAGGAAGCATCGGGGAGGAAGAGAGCGATCTGATCCGGAATTCCATTGAATTTCCGGACCAGGAGGCGGAGGATATCCTGACACCCCGTGTGGATATTGTCGGCGTTGAATATGGTACATCGAACCAGGAAATCGCGGACATTTTTGCCCAGACCGGGTTCTCAAGGCTTCCTGTGTATAAGGAAGATATGGACCATATCACAGGCATTCTCTATGAGAAGGATTTCTATAACCGGATTTTCGGAACGGAAAAATCGATCGATGGCATCATCCGTCCGACGGTCTTTGTTACGGAACATAAGAAAATAGACGAACTGCTGCGTGAGCTGCAGCAGAAGAAGATCCACCTTGCGGTAGTGGTGGATGAATACGGCGGAACAGTGGGCATCGTGTCCATGGAGGATATTCTCGAGGAGCTGGTCGGAGAGATCTGGGATGAACACGATGAGATTGTGCAGGAGATTCACAAGATCACGGACCGGGACTATGTTGTCGAGGGATCTGCCAACCTGGAGAAGCTCTTTGATGAGATCGGCTGTGAGAGAGAGCATGATTCGATCACGGTCAGCGGATGGGTACTGGAAATCGCGGGCAAGGTGCCTTCCCGTGGTGATGTGTATCATTATGAGAATATGACGATCCGGATCCTGGAGATGGAAGGACACCGGGTCGGGAAAATCAAGCTGCATGTTGAACCGCCGGAAAACAGTGATGAGCAGAAGGAGAACACCAGGAAACAACACGAGGAACATTAACTGGCAGTTTCATGCATTTTTTTTAAGTAAAAAAAAGGAATTGCACGACTTTCGTGGTAAATACTTTATAGACACAGTTTCTGACGGCAGGGTACAGATGGCATAGTACAGGTGGGAGGAACCGTGAATATACGCGAAGTCATTGAAAAAAGTGAAGAGGAATATCTCAGTCCCTATGCGTCTCACAGCAGGGACACCAGGGGACGGGACTGGCCGATCCGGGAGGATACGGTGCGGACCGATTATATGCGTGACCGTGACCGGATTCTGCATTGCAAGACATTCCGCAGACTGAAGGACAAGACACAGGTATTCCTGTCTCCTCAGGGAGATCACTACAGAACAAGGCTTACTCATACGCTGGAGGTTTCCCAGATTTCCAGAACGGTTGCAAAAGCTCTGCGGCTCAATGAGGATCTGGTGGAGGCAATCGCACTGGGGCATGACCTGGGTCATACGCCATTCGGGCATGCCGGGGAGAGGACACTGAACCGTCTGTGCCCCTTCGGATTCCGGCATTATGAGCAGAGTCTGCGTGTGGTGGAGAAGCTGGAAAAGGATGGAAAGGGACTGAACCTCACCTGGGAGACCCGGGACGGCATCCTGAACCATCAGATGAATACCACGCCACACACACTGGAGGGAAAGATCGTCCGGATCTGTGACAAGATTGCCTATATCCATCATGACATGGATGACGCACAGCGTGCAGGTATCATCAGTGAGGATGATATCCCCATCACACTGCGGATGACGCTGGGTTATACGACAAGGGACCGTCTGAATACACTGGTGATGGACCTGATTGACAGCAGCCGGGGCAAGGATGATATCGTACAGTCTGAGCCGATCCATGCTGCGATGATGACCTTCCGCAAGCTGATGTTTGCGGATGTGTATACAAATCCGGCAGCCAAGTCGGAGGAGGTCAAGGTGGACCGTATGCTGACGGAAATGTACCGGTATTATAATGAGCATCTTGAGCTTCTGAAGGGAGAGTACCGGAAGATGCTGGACCAGGGTGAGCCGCCTGAACGGGTGGTCTGCGATTATATTTCCGGCATGACAGACCAGTATGCGATTCATAAATTCCGGGAAATCTATATCCCGAAGTCCTGGGATGTTTTCTGACATTTCATGTGATGGCTGCATCTGCAGAATTAATATAGAGTAACAGAGAAGGTGAAATATGCGTTATACGGATGAGATCATCGAAGAAGTCCGGGAGAAAAATGACATAGTAGATGTGATCTCGCAATATGTGAAGCTGCAGAGACGCGGCAGTAATTATTTCGGTCTCTGTCCGTTTCACAGCGAGAAATCCCCCTCCTTTTCGGTAAGCCGTGACAAGCAGATGTACTATTGCTTCGGCTGCGGTAAAGGAGGAAATGTATATACCTTTCTGATGGAATACGAAAATTACACCTTTCAGGAGGCCATAAAGGTCCTGGCACAGCGGGCCGGTGTGAAGCTGCCGGAGGTGGAGTATTCCAGGGAGGAGAGAGAGGCACAGGATAAACGGTCCAGGCTTCTGGAGATCAACAAACAGGCAGCTTTGTATTATTATGCCAGACTGCATGCACCGGAGGGAGAAGCCGGGCGGAGATATTTTAAGGAAAGAGAGCTTTCTGATGAGACACTTCGGAATTTCGGGCTGGGATATGCTGGCAAATACAGCAATGACCTGTACCGCTATCTCCGGGGTAAGGGCTATAAGGACGACATCCTGAAGGATTCCGGGCTTTTTCTGGTGGATGAGAAGAAGGGTTTTAGCGATAAGTTCTGGAACCGGGTGATATTTCCGATCATGGATGCGAACAGCCGTGTCATCGGCTTCGGCGGCCGTGTCATGGGAGATGGAAAACCGAAATATCTGAATTCACCGGAAACGCTGATCTTTGACAAGAGCCGGAATCTGTACGGGCTGAATTTCGCCAGGAGAACAAGGCGGAAGAATTTCATCATCTGTGAGGGCTATATGGACGTCATATCCATGCATCAGGCTGGATATACGAATGCGGTTGCCTCACTTGGAACGGCCCTGACCACGCAGCAGTGCCAGCTGATGAGCCGCTTCACAAAGCAGGTGCTGGTGATCTATGATATGGACGGCGCCGGCGTGAAGGCTGCACTGCGGGCGATTCCGATGCTGCGGGAAGCTGGTCTGTCCACAAGGGTCGTAAACCTGCGGCCGCATAAGGACCCGGATGAATTTATCAAGGCTGAGGGGGCAGAGGCCTTTGAACAGCGGCTGGAGCAGGCGGAGAATGGGTTCATGTTCAGTGTCCGTATGATGGAGAGGGATTATGACAGCGGAGATCCCGAGGAGCGGAGCCGGTTTGTCCACGATGTCGCCAGGAAGCTGTTTGAAGAAATTGAGGATGAAATAGAGCGGGAGAGTTACATTGATGAGATTTCCAGGAAGTACCGCATAGAGCGACAGCTTCTGGAGACAGAAATCCGGAAGCTTGCCCTGCGGGGCACAGGCCGCACGGAGATCCGCGTGCCGAAAAACCTCTCAGCCCGGAAGGAAAAGGCCCTGGCGAACGCCGCACCGGCGGACAAGGAGCAGAAGCTGATGCTCACATGGATCGCGAACCGGCCGGGACTTCTGGGACACCTGCAGGATTACCTGTCGCCATCTGACTTCACAAACCCCATGTACCGCGAGGTGGCAGAGCTCGTGTGGAAGCAGGGAACAGAAGGTGTGATCAGTCCTGCGTCTATCATCAATCATTTCGAGGACAGCGAGAAGCAGACAGAGGCGGCGTCTCTGTTCAACACGACGATGCCCCTGGACAATCCGGACGAACAGAAGCGGGCATTGTTTGATGTGCTCTGCCGGATGAAGCGGCAAAGCATTGACCAGAAGGCAGACGCCCTTGATCCATCAGACATGCAGGGCTTTATGCGTGTTATGGATGAGAGAAAGAAGCTGGAGCAGCTTCGGGCAAAGGGACTGCCGGAGGATGTTTTTTCATAAATTTTCATAAAGGAGAATTTTCATGGAAGCTGATAACAAGAAACTGCTGGAAAAAACCAAGAACCTGATCGAAGTGGCGCATAAGAAGAAAAATGCGCTGGAATACTCCGAAATTGTTGAGTATTACAAGGATATGAAGCTCAACGACAAGCAGATCAAGATGGTTGTGGCATATCTGGAGGATCACGACATTGATGTTCTCCGTATTTCCGGTGACGACGAGGAACCCAATGACGATATGCTTCTCCTGACAGAAGAAGGAGAGGATGATAACGAGGATTCTGATGTCGAGAACATCGATCTGACGGTACCCGAGGGTGTCAGCATCGAGGACCCGGTCCGCATGTACCTCAAGGAGATCGGCAAGGTTCCGCTTCTGACCGCCGAGGAGGAAATAGAGCTTGCGAAAAAAATGGAAAATGGAGATGAGCGGGCCAAAAAACGCCTTGCCGAGGCTAACCTCCGTCTGGTTGTATCCATTGCGAAGCGTTATGTCGGCAGAGGCATGCTTTTCCTGGACCTGATTCAGGAGGGTAATCTTGGTCTGATCAAGGCAGTGGAGAAGTTCGATTACCGCAAGGGATATAAGTTCTCTACCTACGCAACCTGGTGGATCCGTCAGGCCATTACAAGGGCCATTGCGGATCAGGCGCGTACGATCCGTATTCCGGTACATATGGTAGAAACCATCAACAAGCTGATCCGTGTCTCCCGTCAGCTGCTCCAGGAGCTTGGCCGTGAGCCCACCCCGGAGGAGATTGCGAAGGAGATGAATATGTCTGTAGACCGTGTGCGTGAGATTCTGAAGATTTCCCAGGAGCCCGTATCACTGGAGACACCTATCGGTGAGGAGGAGGACAGCCATCTGGGGGATTTCATTCAGGATGATAATGTTCCGGTACCGGCAGATGCGGCAGCCTTCACCATGCTCAAGGAGCAGCTCGAGGAGGTTCTTGCCACCCTTACCGACCGGGAACAGAAGGTGCTGCGGCTTCGCTTCGGTCTGGATGACGGACGTGCCAGAACGCTGGAAGAGGTCGGCAAGGAATTTAATGTCACCCGTGAGCGGATCCGTCAGATTGAGGCAAAGGCACTCCGCAAGCTGCGCCATCCGAGCCGCAGCAGAAAGCTGAAGGATTATCTTGACTGATACACCGATCAACCGCAGAATGTCCAGACGGCTTCTGGCGGTCGCCTCCATGGTGACACCGGGAAACCGTGTGGCAGATATCGGGACCGACCATGCCTATGTGCCGGTCTATCTGGTGGAAAACGGAATTGCGCCGGCTGCCATTGCCATGGATGTCCGCAAGGGACCTCTGGCCAGGGCAGAGGAGAGCGTGACAGAGGCCGGTCTTTCAGAGCAGATTGCGCTGCGTCTGTCAGATGGCATGGAGAAGCTGATGCCGGGTGAGGCAGATACCGCAGTTATTGCAGGCATGGGAGGTATGCTGATCTGCCGCATCCTCACTGCACATCCGGAGACGACTGCGTCCTTGCGGGAGCTGGTGCTGGAGCCCCAGTCCGAGACAGAAAAGGTGCGCCGCCTGATCACATCCGGACTTGGTTTTGTGATTACAGATGAGCGGATGGTCTGTGAGGATGGAAAATATTATCCCGTGATCAGGGCCGAACGGAACGAGGAATTCCTCAGCCGGATGGGCGCAGAAGAGCCTGTCCCAAAGGGGGCAGAGGCCCTCACACAAAAGAGAGAAGAGACCAGTAACCAAAAGGGAGCAGAGATCTGCAATCAAACGGGGACAGGGTTCAGAGAAGGAAAGGAAACTGATGGGGTGTGCCCTCTCAGTGAGATGGAGCTGCGTTTCGGACCGGTACTGCTTGCGAAAAGGGACCCGGTACTCCTCCAATATCTGCGTCGGCGTATTCAGGTAAATGAGGCAGTTGCGGATCGTCTGAAAAGTGCAGGCAGCGACCACGCTCTGGAAAGACTTCAGGAAGTAAAGGAGGAACTGCGGCTGCTTAAAGCCGCCTATGACAGCTATGAGATGTGAAGAGATCATTGCAAGACTGGAAAAGGAATACCCTCTCTCCAGTGCGGAAGACTGGGACAACCCGGGACTGCAGGTAGGACGCAGAAACCGGGAGGTGCGGAAAATCTTCGTTGCGCTGGATGCTACGGAGGATACCATCCGTGAGGCTGTGGAGTGGGGAGCAGACCTTATGATCACCCACCACCCGCTGCTGTTCCACAGCATCCGGAAGGTCAACGACGATAGTTTTATAGGAAGAAGAATCCTGACGCTGATTGAAAATGAAATCACCTGCTACGCCATGCACACAAATTTTGATGTGCTCGGGATGGCACAGCTCAATGAGGACCAGCTGCGCCTGCAGAATGCCCATGTACTGGATGTGACACGCGAAAATGAGGGTGTTGAAGAAGGAATCGGCCGCGTAGGAGACCTGGAGGAGCCGGTTACGCTGCACGACTTCGCCGTGGATGTCCGCCGGGCTTTCGGATTGTCTACCGTCCGCTGCTACGGTCTGGGAGCATGGCAGGAGAAGGAAGATCAGGAAAACGCTGAAGGAGACGATCTCCGGATCACAAGAGTCGCTGTCTGCGGAGGCTCCGGCAAGAGCATGATTGATAAGGCCATCGAGGAGGGCGCGCAGGTTCTTGTGACCGGCGATGTGGATTATCACTCCGCCATCGATGCTCTGGCAAAGGGACTTTACATCATCGATGCAGGGCACTACGGCACAGAGTACTGCTTTATTGATTATATGACGCGTAAGCTTGGCAAGCTGTTTCCGGAGTGCAGGGTAAAGGGTGCACGGATCATGCAGCCATTTACTGTAATCTGAAAAAAATAGGCTCACGAAATAAGCAGGGAGGTGACAGGAGTTGGCGGAATCATTTCAGGTCAGATATTTTGATGAGAGTTATTCAGTACAGGAGGGCACACGATATCTGGATTTTATCAGAAAGCATCCGCATCCGGAGAACCTTCCCGTTCTGCTGGTTCTCGCAAACGGAAGACTGCAGGAGCTGAGCCATCCTTTTATGGAAGACTGCACAATCGTTCCGGTGACAATGAGAGACGAGATCGGCATGGCTACCTACAGGAGAAGCCTGAATCTGCTCTTTAACAAGGCCGTACTGGACTTGGAGAAGAAGAGAAATCCGGGCAGGAATGTCCGTATCTGTCTGAATTTCTCCAACGGCAACGGATATTATTACACCTTCACCGGGGAAAACAACCCGGATGCAGACTTTGCAGACCTGGTAAAAAATCGCATGAAGGAGCTGGCAGATCAGGACCTTCCGATTAAGAGAAAGACGCTTTCCACCTTCGATGCCATCCGTTTTTTCCGGAAGCATGGCTTTTCTTACAAAGAAAGACTGCTCAAGTACAGGCGGGTATCTACGGTCAACCTCTATATGCTGGATGATTATCTGGATTATTTTTATGGGTACATGGTGTACAGTACCGGTTATCTGAAATATTTTGACGTCTCCTGCTATGAAAAGGGGCTGGCACTTGTCTTTCCAAGACGTCGGGAGCCGGAGGTTCTCCACGCGTATGAGCCGTTTCCAAAGCTGTTCCGTGTCCAGATGGAGACAGAAAAATGGAATTCCAGAATGGGCATCCAGTCCGTGGCGGACCTGAATGACTCGATCACCAGAGGAGATATGGAGCATGAGCTTCTGGTGGCGGAAGCCCTGCAGGAGAGCAGGATTTCCGATATTGCACAGGATATCAGGAAACGGGGCAATATCAAATTCGTGATGATTGCCGGACCTTCCTCATCAGGAAAGACGACATTCTCCAGACGTCTTTCCATTCAGCTCACAGCTCATGGCATGATTCCCCATCCCATCAGTCTGGACAATTTTTACCGCGACAGGCAGTATTGCCCGAAGGACGAGAATGGAAATTATGATTTTGAGTGCCTGGAGGCCTATGATCTGGAGCTGATCCAGAGGGTTCTGGGTGATCTGATTGACGGGAAGGAAGTGGAGCTCCCTTATTTCAATTTTCTGACCGGTCACAGGGAGTACCATGGGAAAAAGCTGAAGATGCAGGATTCGGATATCCTTGTGATTGAGGGAATTCATGGACTGAATCCGAAGCTTGTGGGGCATCTTCCGGAGAACTGCATTTACCGGGTCTATATCAGCGCACTGACCCAGCTGAATATTGACGATCACAATCCCATCTCTACGACAGACGGACGCCTGCTCCGGAGAATTGTGCGGGACTACAGGACGCGCGGGACGAATGCGCAGGAGACGATTCACAGATGGCCTTCCGTGCGCAAGGGTGAGGAAAACTATATCTTCCCGCATCAGGAGAATGCGGATGTCATGTTCAATTCGGCGCTGATCTATGAGCTCTCGGTCCTGAAGATTTATGCAGAGCCGCTGCTGTTCCAGGTTCCGGAAGCTTCGCCGGAATATCTGGAGGCAAAGCGCCTGTTGAAGTTCCTGGATTATTTTCTTGGTACACCTTCAGAGAGCGTGCCGGTGAATTCTCTTCTGCGGGAGTTTATCGGGGGAAGCTGCTTTGATGTGTAATCATGAATCGGTTACGCTTACGAGGTCTGGAAGGCCGCTGAACAGCAGGCGTTTATACGCCTGAAATAACTGGTGTATTTCTTAAGGATTTATGATAAGATGTTATAGATTGACTGCAGGTAAGGTATGCGATCGCGGCCGGCAGGCCGAAAGGTGCCGGCTGAGGAAAGTCCGGGCTTCGCAGGGCAGGATGCCGGATAACGTCCGGCGAGGGTAACCTCAGGGAAAGTGCAACAGAAATATACCGCCTCCGATCCTTGTGACCGTGAGGTAAGGATGAAAAGGCAGTGTAAGAGACTACCGACTCTCTGGTAACAGGGGGTGCCATGTAAACCCCATCCGAAGCAAGACCGAACAGAAGGCTATGTGGCTGCCCGTCACGTCTTCAGGTAGGTCGCTTGAGCCTGCCGGCAACGGCAGGACACAGACAGATGATCGCACACGACATAACCCGGCTTATCGCCTTGCCTGCAGTCTTTCTTTGATCAGAAAAGAAGCAGGGACGATTGTACGAAGGAAATCATGAAGAAGAAGCAGATAGTACTGGCGTCGGCATCTCCCAGAAGACTGGAGCTGATGCATCAGGCTGGATTTGAGGTCGAGGTCATTCCCAGCCATTCCGAAGAAAAAATATCCGGAGGCACCCCGGAGGAAGTAGTCAGACATCTTTCCCGTCAGAAAGCGGAGGATGTGGCTGCCCGGCTTGCCGGCGCAGACAGGACTTCCGGCGATGTCATTAAGGCGGACAGGACTTCCGGCGATGTTACCGGAGCTGTGAAACGTTCAGGCAGCGGTTCCCGTATCGTTCTCGGTGCGGATACGATTGTTGTGCGGGATGCGGATATTCTCGGCAAGCCTGCGGACCGTGCTGAAGCGATTGCGATGCTGCAGAGTCTTTCCGGCAGAAGCCATCAGGTATATACCGGCGTCACCCTTGCAGAACTGCAGGTTGGGGAAATCTGCAGAGAGGAAACCTTTGCGGTCTGCACCAAAGTGTATGTCTGCGCCATGACAGATCAGGAAATCTGCGATTATGTGGATTCCGGAGATCCGATGGACAAAGCGGGCAGCTATGGAATTCAGGGTATCTTTGCCCGGTATATTGAGAAAATCGAAGGCGATTACTATAATGTAGTTGGACTTCCGGTTTCAGCAGTTTATCATAAGTTAAAGCGATGGATGAACTGATGCGTATAGAAGCAGATGTTATAATGCCTGCATGCGGATTTATCTGAGGGAGAGGGTGAGAGAAGACATGAAAGATCTTGGAGAAAGCATCAAAAAGAAGCTGCTCGCGGTGAATATCTGGTCACTGATTCTTCTGGTGATCGGTATTTTTCTACTGATTCGTCCGGGAAGTACATTGATCGTGATCTGCAGACTGCTCGGTGCAGCCATGCTTGTGATCGGTGCGCTGCTGATTGCCAATTTTTTTGCAGCCCGTGAAGACTCTTTGTCCGGTCTTTCTCTGGCCGCAGGCATTGTTCTAGCTGTTTTTGGTATTTTTATCGTTTTCCGGCCGGATGTGATCGCGGCATTTGCCGGATTCCTGTTTGCCATCGTCCTGATCTCTTACGGCTGCGGGCAGCTGGCAGAGATGCAGACGCTTCGTTCCTTTCAGGACAGCAGATGGTATCTTTGTCTGATTGTGGGAATCATTACACTGGTATTTGGAGTAGTATTTCTGTTCCATCCGATGGACCTCACGATTGTTCTGATACGGGTTGCAGGTGTTGCCATGATTTATGCGGCGATTTCCGGATTTATTTTCCATAAGCGCACCGCGGATTTCGCATCCCAGGTACATAGCGCGGCAGATGCTTTTGAGGATGCAATGTCCGGTCGTCCCCATTATGATGAGAATGGCAGGGAGATCATCGACAGTACAGCCACAGAAGAGAACGATGACAATCATAACAGTCATAAATGACAGGCAGAGACCATGTTCCGGTTGGGGCATGGTCTTTTTGCGTATTGTATGCGGGATGCTTTGTGTTGCTGTTATCATATTGCTGTGATGGCGTATCCTGGATACATTCTGCATTTTACCTGGTACGATGAATAGCATATGATTTCAATATCATATTGTAATATCCTATCGAAGGCCGGGGTTTTGGCTTGATTCTGTTAACATAGTGCGGTAAAATAACTCGAACCTTTTGAGACAAAGTCAGATGTGATGAAGGAGGCAAATCAATATCATGCACAGACAGTTGAAGAATCTGAGACATGTCATGTCACCGCTGGATCTTTCCGTAGAGGAGCT
>JBJEMO010000029.1:0-3057 GCA_051879715.1 Bilifractor sp. | reverse complement strand
AATTTTCTTGTCAATACAAGATTACGGCTGATATCAATTTTGCAAATCTCTACAGCCGAGGAGCTCAATATCAGTATCGAACATCTCGGAAATATGGAACGCGGACAGGGAAAACCATCTCTGGAGCTTCTGGTTGAGATCGCCCTCTATTTCCATGTCAGTACCGACTATCTGCTTCTGGGGCGGGAGCTTGACAGGGATTCCGTCCGTGTGAGCCTTCTTGAACTGTCCGCGCAGATGATGGAGCTTGCCAAGAAATTGTAAATCATAACAGACGGTAAGAATGCCTCATATAATCATTACGACAATTTTCCTGCGGAAAATACGTGACAATGATGTAAATCGTAAGCGCTCAATTAACATTGAGCGCTTACTTAAGATAAACGAATGTTCAATATCTGTCGGCTTCGATCGCCCTGGTGTTATATTTGATTACTATCTTATGCCACTTACGTCCCAAGTACGTAATTTCATGTTGAGCAGCTTTTAATAGGATCCAGCCCTGCCGGCGGTCTCTTTCTATTCCTGCCGGCGGAGCTTTCGAACATCAAAAAACAGTTTGAAAGCCTGACATGTATTAAGGGCGAGGATACACATATTGCTGATTTTCCGTTTTCAGGGAAAACAGTATCGGTACCCTTACCTTTTGCGCCCTTGTCAGACTCTGAAGATTCCAAATCGTACTGCATGCAGGTGTATTCTTCCGTTCTCCGCGTCAGGCGGAAAAAAACCATCTCTGGAGCTTCTGGTGAGATCGCCCTCTACTTCCATGTCAGTACCGACTATCTGCTTCTAGGGCGGGAGCTTGACAGGAATTCCATCCGTGCAAGCCTTCTTGAACTGTCCGCGCAGATGACGGAGCTTGCCGGCAAATTGTAAATCAATCGCCTGGATTCAAAATAAGCGATTGATTTTGGCATTACTACTTGTTTTGTTAAGATCATTGATTTTTTATCGCTTGCCTTTTTTCAAGCGATAAAGTGATAATAGTACGGCCAGGATCAAAGGGAATACCTGAACTCCATATTGAAAAGCTCAATATTGGAAATAATAATATTTGTCTTGCTTTTTCAGACATATTTGATGTGTGTGATAGCTATCGATAATTTTTGACATCATGTCGGGTAATCCGGCAAGATAGTATGTGACCGTCTGCAAGAGCAGCAGGGCTGTCAATAGCGGCGCATGAAATGCGCCGTTCATTTTGACCATTGACAGCTTTGACCGGGAATGCTTTCAATATATACTGTTTTTGTAGCAATCGTATTTCTGAAAGCAAGATCATGTTCTACGAAGATCATTGTAGGAGAAAATTCCCTAATCAGATTTTCAATTTGCATTCGGGAATAGATGTCAATATAGTTAAGAGGTTCATCCCACACATACAGATGCGCTTGTTCACAAAGGCTTTTTGCTATCAACACTTTTTTCTTTTGTCCCGCTGAAAAATCTTCCATTTTCTTTTCAAACTGTATTCGTGAAAAATCCATTTTCCGTAAGATTGCCTTAAACAAACTTTCATCAACACGGTTGGCTTCCGCAAACTCTGATAACGAACCGTTCAGCATAGAAGTATCTTGTGGTACATAGGACAATATCATGCCGGAACCTATTGCAACTGTCCCACGATGTTCTATTTGTTGCCCGACCAGTAGCTTTAGAAGGCTCGTTTTCCCAGAACCATTTTTCCCATCAAGGGCAATGCGTTCTCCCTGTTTTACTGTAAACGAGATTGGCTGGCAGACATTTTTGCCGTCAAAAATCGGTACAACATCAGAGAAAGTCACTAAGGTATCTGAAAAATAATGAAGCGGAGCGATTTTCAAATCTTCTACGGTTTCCAAATTTTTGAGAAGGCCGGACTTTTCCTCGATTGCCCGTTGCTGCCGCACTTCGATAGCCTTTGAGCGTTTCATCATTTTGGCAGATTTGTGACCAATATACCCTCGGTCAACCGGACCGTTCCCATATTTTGACGCTTCAATTCGGTCTGACCAGACAGAAGTTCTTTTAGCGGCCTTTCGCATATTATCAATGCTTTTTTTCAGCTTCACATTTTGAGCGAGTTCAGATTCTTGTTGACGCTGGAAGTTGGTGAACCAAGTAGAAAAATTTCCGCTTTGCACTTCGATGTTTGACCGATTGATCGACAGGATATGGTCAACACAGCCATCTAAAAAACAGCGATCATGAGAGACTAAGATAAATCCCTTTTTTCGTTTCAGGTATGCTGAAACGGTTTCTCTGGCTTTCATATCCAAATGGTTTGTCGGTTCATCAATCAGTAAAAAGTGTCCATCATTCAGAAATAGAGCGGCAAGCAGCACCTTGGTCTGCTCTCCATTGGAAAGCGTAAAAAATGGCCTCCAAAGTACATCATCACGGACTTCCAGATAGGATAGTTCTCTCAACAGCTCCCACTCTTCCGCCAGCGGGCAGACTTCCGAGAGAATATCCGTAGTTAATCTGTTTTTGTCGTTCACAGGATATGGAAAGTAATCAAATTGCACAGAGGCTTGTATTTTCCCGTGGTATTCGTACTTTCCAAGCAAAAGATTTAGAAACGTTGTTTTCCCTCTACCGTTTCTTCCAACAAACCCAAGTTTCCAATCTGTATCAATTTGAAAATTGACATTTTCAAAAATGTTATCATAGCTGGATGGATAGGCAAAGGTAAGGTTCTCGACTCGGATCATCGACATATCGCATTCCTCCTTTATTCCAGGGATCAAAAACATAAAATAAGAGCTGCAAGAAAGTCAATTCTTGCAGCTCGTCACAGCATAATAGTACCACCCCTATCAAGAGTGATACGCCTACGATATATCGAGTGAATAGACTTTTAACTTTCTTGCAATGGGTACAATGGTACTGTAAAACACAGTATCACTGTATATTCCAATTTATTTGCAAGAAAAGTTAATCATCTTTCCACCTCACTTCTAAAGTTTGTGTTAGCGTATCACAAACGCATGGAATAATCAAGTATAAAAACAAATCCTTTACTTTTTATCAGGATTCCGACGATGTGAACCACCTCCGAATCCATGCCAGCCC
>JBJEMO010000028.1:0-22014 GCA_051879715.1 Bilifractor sp. | reverse complement strand
ACACTAATACTTGTGTCAGCAATGCTTATGTCAGCGTGTGGAAACACCGGAGGAAAGAATGTCTCTACAGAAAGCCCCAGAAAGGAATCTACGGAAGAGTCTATGGAGAGCGCATCATCAGCTGATTCTGCAAAAGAAGAAACGGAAAAAGTGGACACTGACTCAGTTTCGGAAAGTAGTTCTGATGAAATCAATGCATCTTCCACGGACACATCTTCTATAGATGCATCATCTACAGACACATCCTCTGCGGATATATCTTCTACTGGTACGTCTTCTACAGATATATCCGCTACAGACGCATCTTCCACAGATACATCTGCCAGCACAGGATCTTCCACAGAAACTGAAGAATCTGACGATGGAACGGTCTTTGATCCGCAGGATGTATCCGATGCCACGATAGAGTCAATCAGCACATACGGCGATTATTTGACGATGTACCAGAAGATCATTGATGACTATATTGCCAATTATGAAAGCGCTCTTCAAGGTACTGTGCTTTACAGTGAGAGTTCCTTTCAACAAATGAAGGATCAGATGAATCAGTCCTTTGCGGAGCAGGAAGCGCAATATGGATCCATGAAAAATCAGCAGATTGTTGGGAAAGACACGATCGTCGAATATCTTAAGAACTATCGCGATTCACTAAAGCAATACACGGATACCCTTAAGAATTCGTTAAGTGGGATGTAATAAGAAAACTGGAATTTATAGGAGGAGAAGAATCATGGCTTTTTGTAAGAATTGTGGAAATGAATTTCCGGAAGGTGCTAAGTTCTGCCCGAAATGCGGTGCACAAGTTGAGGAGAATCCGACAGCGGGTTCAGGATCAACAAATCAACCGACTGGTAAGCAAATAAACGAGACTCAGGAAGTTGGAGGACATGGTCAGGCACTCGGAAGCTTTATCTGCGGCATTATTGGTGTAGTTATGTGGTTCTTCGGATACTCATGCTTCGTGTCCGTTATTCTGGGCATTGTCGGGATTGTTTTGGCAGGAAATGCCAAAAAGAGTGGCAACACGGAAGGAATGCGAACCGCAGGCTTCGTCCTTTCGATCATTGCACTAATTGGAGGCGTTATCATAGCAATATATCTGATCATTGCTGTAGCCCTTTTAGGAGCTGTTTACGGCAGTATGTTGCATTGGCTGTTTGGTTTTATTAAACTGTAACGCCAACTGGATTCATTCAGCGGATGCATAAAAGCTGATTGACCGTAAAAGGTATCTGCTTTTAGGATAACAATTGATTTCTGTCGTATAATATGATAACCGCAGCACTTCTGCAGCAATGCGGAGGTGCTTTTTCTATGGAGAATTAACTGAAAATTTGGTATTATTAGTGCAAGTAATGTAAGCAATCAAATGTTAATTTTGCCACAATTTATAACTTGATACTTTTCCGTGCAGCCGTAAGAAAGCTGGACTGGAAACATCCAGAGTACAGCAGAGAAATTGGAATAACTGATGTTTCGTGTTTCCGCACAGAAGGCATAAAGGACCAGAAAGAGGTGAAAAATAGTGTTTAGTCTGATCATTGTAATACTGATGGTGGTTGCATTGTTTAAGCTTACCGGATTCATATTTCATATCATAGGAAAATTACTGGGAGGAATTTTCGGTATTATAGGCTGGCTGATCCTTGGCGGGCTGGCAGTATCTGTATTCGGACTTGCACTCTTTGTCCTTCCGATTATTCTGATTGTAGGATGTATTGCGATAATTGTAGCGGTAGCGTCGTCTTAATATAACTGGTTTTTGCGGCATGAGAAGAAAAAGAATATGACCGAAGTTTACGATAGACAGAAAGAAATCAATGTGGCAATGATTAATATTAAAAATCGATGGTGCGGTTGGGCTTGTAAACAATGGCAGTCAGTTATAATATAGTCAACGGTAAAAATGTCAGTTTATTAATTGGCCAAAAACAATTTGATGAGGGATGGGTTGGCAAGCAACAAAAGTTGTCTGCTTTCTGCAAAATTGGAACACAGACTATCCGTCCGGCCAGTAATATCTATGGACAGCTTTGTTAAAATAGTTTTAATAATACAGGCAACAGGGACTAACAGCGATGAGTTACATTAAGGTAGAAGCCATTTAGAGGAAACTCAGACAGGCAGCAAAGAATGGTAAAGTTCTTTATATTACAGGATCAGTCGGGATGGGCAAGACCGCGGCAGTTGAGTATTATTTCCGCCGTAAGAGCTGCAGGACGCTGAGCGGCATGAAAGGTTACTTTGATGCTATGCCGGATTATAAGGATATTCAGGAGAATGCGATTTTCTTCGATGATATCTCAGAAATCACGGATATTGATTCAGAAAATTATGTGCGGGAGATTCTGGATGACAATACCGATAAGATGATTGTTCTTGCAGGTCGTGGCCGTGTTCCGGAATGGCTTTCTCCTTACTCTATTCAGATGAACTTTGAATTCGCAGATAATTCGGACCTTCAGTTCACCAAAGAAAATCTCGAGGAGCTTTTTAAAGAGGATGACAGTGGTCTTCTGGAAGATGATTGCGGTTTCCTGCTTCGTCTCGGCAAGACGTACAGTAATAATACCCTGATGTATATTCTGATCAGACGGAACATGGAGAAGGGGGAACCTTATACGGACCAGGTTCGGATTCTGGCTGAAAAAAGCATCTTTCAGTATATGAATCGGGTGTTTTTTGAGAGAAAGCCGCGGGATATACAGGGTGCCATCTTGAGTCTTTGCCATTTTTCTTCTTTCAGTACGGAGATGGCGAAGGTCATCACCGGTAACGGTATGATCGATGAACTGTTCAATCGGATGCAGGAGCGCGGAGACTTTATTGGTATCGTAGATGCCACGCATTACCGTATTAACGATTTTTACCGCAAATATCTCCTCTGGAAATCCGAAGTCACCTATTCTGACGCGCAGATTGAGAAAATCTATGAACGGGCGGCTCTTTTCTATGAGATGAGCGGAGACAGTATCCATGCTCTTGAATGTTACAGGAAGGCAAAAAACACAGAGCGGATCATAAGCCTTCTCTGTGATATTTCGGATAAGAATCCGGGCATGGAAATTTATCAGTCTGTAGAAAAGTACTTTGAACAGATTCCTGTTGCGACAATCAGCAAATATCCGACACTTATGAGTGCAGAGGCTATGATCTGTTCCTTAAGTTTTGATCCGGACCGGTCGGAACAGTGGGTAGAGAGGCTGAGGGAGTTTGCGCAGAAGGCCGGACGCGGTAGTGCTGGTCAGATCGAGGCGTACAGTCGTCTCCTTTTTCTCGACATTATCCTTCCGCACAGAGGGACTGCAGAGCTGTTGCAGTCTCTTAAGAACGTATCGTCCGTAACCAGGGGCTGGGCAGATCAGTACAGCGAAGTCTCTATAACAGATAATTGTCCGTCTATCCTGAACGGAGGACTGGACATGACAGAATTCTTTGAACTTAACAAGAATAATTATGCGATGGTCGAACAGCTCGACAATGCAGTCAAGCTTCTGCTTCGAAGAAATGCGGTTGGGTATGTACAGTTAGGATATTTGGAAAATGCACATGAGCGTCTTGAAATCTCTTTCGAGGACATGTCTACAAAACTGAACGAGATTTATATGCAGACCGATGCGCGTGGAACTTTGGAGACAAGCTATGTTGCGATTGCTCTCCTTACGAAATTATATATTACCCAGGGCTTGTACAGTGTTGCAGAAGCAAGTTTTGAAGGTTTTGTAGAGAAAATCAGAAGGAGCGGAAATAACTCCCTGAAATCCGGATTGGAGACCTTCCGCATGTGGATGTCCCTTCTTAAGGGAGAGGTTTCACGTGCAAGAGAGTGGCTTCCGCAGGCACCGGATTTTACAGTGTCCTTTTCGTTCCTGGATCGATATTTTTATCTGAATAAACTTCGGGTCTTTATTGCTTTCCAGAAGTATGAACAGGCAAATGATTTGTGTGATCGTCTCAAACCTGTATTCGAGAGATATCACCGTCCTTATATGGCGATCCAGAATTCTCTCTTTAAGTCCGTGATTCTCTTCCGCCAGGGAAAAGAGGATTGGCGGGAGTATTTTATGAGGGCTCTTGAGCACGCACAAGCCTATCGCTATCACTGGGTAATCGCAATGGAGGGAGCCGCTGTCAAACCGCTTTTAGATTCATTTGATGGTGGTGGGATCGATCCGGAATATCTTCAGAATGTACGAAAGCTTGTCGATAAGATGGCATCTTACTATCCCAAGTACCTGCAGCCGGTGGAGGAGGTCGTTGAACCACTTACCGCAATGGAAAGAAGGACTTTACACCTGATCTGCAGTGGTATGAATTCTGAGGAGATCTGCGATTCTCTGAATATTTCTTATAGTGGATTGAAATTCCACAGGCAGAATATCTATCGGAAGCTGAATGTCAATAACCGACTCGAGGCAATGGAGAAGGCAAGGAGCCTCGGTCTGGATTGATAGTGGTATAGGAATGCATCAGGATGCTGAATATTTATCCTTAAACAACTTACAACAATAAGAACAATGCGATATCAGCCAAAGGGGCCATGAAAAACGTGAATGCGTTTTTTATGGCCCCTTTTCTGTGGATGACACATCTGGATCTTGTAAAAAGCGCATACTCTTCCCTAATCCGTAAACGTTAAACAATGTGCCTTTTTGAAAGTTCGACGTATACGAAAGGGATAGGACGGGCTCTCCTGAACTGAGGTATTACGGAACAAAAACAGAAGAAAAACTAACCGACTGGTTAGTTATGCTCGTGCTCCTGCTTTGCTAGCATATGAATGATCGCGGGGTCAGGCGAATGGGTGGACATCAATACCGATATTGAGCTGCTCTGCCAGGCCTGCGCCAGAGAATGCAAAAAGGGAGAATGGGCCAGATGGATATGCGCAACGGCCATAAGAACAGTAAGAACAGGAAGACACGTAAGAAAAATAAATGTTATTGGCACATAGCGTTATGCGTGATGCTGGCGATAACGATTGCTGTTACCGCTAATATTGGCATACTGCCGGTCATGGCCTTGAGCAATACGGATATGGTAACAACTGCCGTGCAGGAGCCCGCCGGGGACACTGCAAAACAAGCTCAGAGCGAGAGTGGATCAGACACGGTAACGACTGATGGAACAGTGGGGAATGCGACGTCTAAATCAGAGACGAATGTAATCGTTGATCCAACGGCTGCAGCCTCTGATTCAACGTCCACAGCTTTAGATTCGACGGCTGCGCCTTCAAAGGCAACGACTGCGGCTTCAGATACAACGTCCACAGATTCAGATTCATCGGCTAAAGGTTCAGATTCAATAAGTGCAGCTGATGCAACATGAGCGTCCGAGTCAGAAGAGACGGCGACTGCTGTTGCAGACATCAGCGATAAAGTCAGTCTGCAGAAATTTGAGATTACGGAACTGGACGATGGGATGCAGGAAATTTCCGGCAGCGATGACCCTCAGTATGAGCACCACATTTATGCGATGCAGAAGATCACGCTGAACTGGACAGCAGACGCGGATATTCTCAGCAAGATCCATACTGGTGACTACTTTACCTTCCGTTTGCCGAGCCAATTTGATTACTCGGGTCTGAAAACAAATCCTGAAATCGACGGTTTGGGATCAGCTGCTCAGGCAACCCTGTTTCAGAAGGACCAGGAGACCTGTATTCGCATTACATTCAATTCCATTCCGATGAACTGGCTTGCCATCGATAATGTCGCCTTCGGAAGGTTACAGCTAATGGTAAGACCGGATGCCGACAAGATGCTTTCCGGGGCGAATGCTGTGACGGTAGCAGCCGGATCCCATGTGTGGTCCCCGAACCCGGTGCAGGAGGGGGAAAATAAGACTTTTCTAATAAAGAACTTTACTCCACGGACAGATCCAAAGAATCTTACGGATACCCAGATCACGGATTTTTCCATCACCGATGAGAATGGAACGGAGCCGGATACGTATTATACGGACCGGTATTACGACATCAATATCGGATGGAAATGGGCACGCAGCGATGATACGCCCTGGCTGATGCCGGGCGACTGGTTTGAGATTCTTCTTCCCTCAGAATTCAGTTATCAGAACTACTATTACGGAGGGTTCACCAATTCCTTCGATATTAAGAATGATGCCGGAGATGTCATTGCGACAGGCGAGATTAATCCCGGAGGAACGATCAAGGTCATCTTCAGCGATAAGATCTCGAAAGAGGAAGTCAATCAGTATTCGACAGGCTCTGTCACGGTTCAGGGCTATATCACGGATAGGAATGCCGGACAGGCTTATCCTGCTGTCAATATTGTGGGAGGAACATCCAGCCGTGCAAAGAAAATTAAGGTAGAAAAGGTCAGCACTGCAGATGACTACCATTGGGTGACACCACGTGTCGGAACTTTAGGACCGGTTGGCAATGTCTTCTGGCAGACATCTCGTTATTATTTGTATCTGCGTCCTGGGAAATACATTCAGACCCAATTCATTTCGACATATAACGTAGTAAAAGCGGAGAACGATACCACTGACTTTACAGACAATCTCCCATCAGAGTGGAGTTCCAATGATACTTCAAAGTATGCTGTGGCGTACTGCGGGGATGTTAATCAGAGCTACCCGTCCTGGGGAGGTGACAGGATTACGGGCGATGGTCTGCTGCATCTACGGAATAAGCGTTACACGAAAATTGGCTTTCAGAAGGTCCCGATCGACTCGTATACCGGTTATAACGATGAACAGAAGGAGGCTCTGACGAGGATCCTGAGTAACAGCTATCCCTATGTGGATGCGGAAACGATGAGGGAGCGCTTTGGCATCCCCTCTGAAATCGGAGAGCACGAGATGATCGCAATCGTACAGGGCGCGATCTGGTCTATCCAAACCAAAGATGATGATTTGATTTTAAGGGCAGGGGACAATCTTCCTCGCGGGGAGTATGATGAGAAAATTCTGCACCAAAGGTCCAATAATGTCCTGCCGAGCAGTTCATATCATGCTTGTCCGCAGCTTGTAACACAGTGGATTAAAAATCTTGTCTACTTTGGTCACACGGGACAGGCCCCTCAAGGGTGTCAGTTCGATATTCCACAGGGTCCAGCAAAGCCTGTCAGGATCACAGATGCAAAGGTTGTGAATAAAGTCAGGAATGACGACGGCACATACTGCGTAACAGCAGAGGTCACACTGAACCGAAAGCTGCAGAGTTCTCAGACAGGAACCCTTACCGTGACGGATGGATCCGGCGGGACACAGCAGATTGCGCTGGCCGCTGGCCAGGATACTGTTACAGTTCAGTTAAATCAGGTGGCTGGTAACGAGAAATCTCTGCATTTTCATATTGGTGTAGAGGATCCCTATGCAAATATGCAGGTATATATGTTCGATAACAATGGAATTGAAGGGGATTCGAGCAAGCAGTCACAGGATTTTATTACGGCAGAGAGTAAATCTGCGAGTTGGACCAGTGATTTCACCCTTCAGACGCAGATCGGGGAGCACTATGTACTGCCTGATACAGGCGGATCCGGAACGGAAATGTTTTCAATCGGCGGACTGACAGCTTTTCTGCTGGCTTTCCTGCTGTTTATAAAATGGCATAAAACGACAGACATAACAGAAATGACAGAGGAGATATTGCAGGGAGGCTTGAGGAAAAACCGATTGAAATGCAGCAAACAAACCAATCTCATGAAAGGAAGGAATATAAGAAGATGAAAAAAGTATGGAAAAGGATCGCCACGCTGATTACGGCGGTCATGATGATGCTCACGATGTGCATCCCGGTCATGGCGGCGGATACAACAGATACAACCACCGCACTGACCGGCACACCATCTGTAGCTGACAGAGGAACTATGACAATCACGGGCCTGAAAAAAGGCGATATTGTCACCTGGTATCCGATTGCGAAGGCGCAGTACGACGAAGGCGGGTTTACCGGCTATAAAACCGTTGTCGATGGATCTCCAAAGGATATCACTGCACCGACAGCAGATGAGGTGACGTCCCTGGCGAAGAATGCCACGATTCTGGCACAGACAGATACGCTCACTGCGACAGCAGCCGCAGATGGACCAGTCACTGTTTCTGCTCCTGTAGGCGAGTATGTAGCGGTTGTCACTTCCGCAGATCCATCCCGGATCTACAATCCGATACTGAGCAGTGTGTATTACAGCACAGATGGTCAGAGCATCATCGGAGGCACTGTGAAGGCAGGAGACAAATACACCATCAATGGCACTTCATCTTATGCCAAGTCTACAGATGAAACATCAGGCAAGAAGGTAAATCCGGGAAAATCCGCTACGAATCCAAATGACAACGGTGAGGATGCGGCTATCGGAGATACGATCCCCTTTGAGCTCACCGGCCTGATTCCGTCCTACAGCAAGCAATACACTACAGTGACTTACACGATCTCGGATCTGATGGATAATGGTCTTACTCTCGACGCAAGTTCAATCAAAGTGTCGGTCGGCGGAACGGCGGTCGATGCTTCAGGTACAACTTATTTGGTGACAACACATGATCATTCATTTGAGATTTCTTTTGTGCAGGACTATATTCGTGGACTTGCCGACAAAGAAGCTGACGGACGTAAAGTTAAGGTGACGTACAATGCGACACTGAATGCTAATGCAACCCTGAACTTTGACGCCAATAACAACAAGGCGACCTTCACCTATACCAACAAGCCGGACGGTTCAACGACATCAGAGGAACATAAGACGTATCAGTATACTTTTGCAATCGATGGCAATATCAACGGTTCCCAGAAGCTGATCAACCGCAAGGGCCATGAGCTGATAAAGGTCAACGAGAAGGGTGAGCCGGTATCCGAACCGCAATGGATTGATGACGGGACGGTCGAGACGACTATCGAAAACGGACTGGCCAATGCAGAATTTACGCTGACCAACAATACGACAAAGAAGGTCTACACAGCGACGACAGATGCCAACGGCTACTTCAACGGCTTTACTGGCCTTGACGCAGGAACCTATACACTGGTTGAGACCAAGGCGCCGAAAGGATACTCCGTGAACACGACGAAGCATACCGTCGTAATTTCCGCATCCTACAATGATGATGGTACGCTGAAGGACTATTCGATCACGATCGATGGCAAGAACACATCTCATTACACGGCAACTTATGAAAGTGGAGAAGTAAAGACGATCACGACGACCGATAAACTGGTGACTACATACATCAAGAACACCAAGATGAATTCTCTTCCGTCCACCGGCGGAATGGGCACGTATCTCTTCACAGCACTTGGTGCTGCGATTATCGCAGTGGCGCTCGGCCTGTATTTCCATGGAAAGAAAAGCAGCGCCCGCACATCGGATTGATTTGAACTGAAAACAAAACTGTGATGGTGAAACGACATGAGGTGCAATGTTGCCCTTTATGCCAGCCCCGGAACGCATGAAGTAAGTGCGTTCCGGATTTTATCTTTGCTGATGATGGCTGATGATGGATAAGACAGGAATGCATTTGAATAATAACAAAGAAAAGAAAACGAAGCAAACAGGGCATTTACGGCTGTTCCTGATTATGATTCTACTTCTTGGAGGAGTTGTGGTGCTGTTTTATCCGACGTTCAGTGATCTCTGGAACCGATATCGTACCAGCCAGCTGATGACGAGCTATTCAGAGTCCGTCGGGAAGTCGGATGAAGAAACCGAAAAGGAGCTGGAAGCGGCGCAGGCATACAACCGGTCCCATACCGTCAACCAGATCGTCGATGCATTTTCGGAAGATCAGGAAACCGGCGATTCGCAGCAGTATGAAGCTCTTCTCAATCCGATGGGAGACGGGATGATGGGATGGCTTGAAATTCCGAAAATTGGTCAGAAGCTTGCCATCTATCACGGAACGGACGCAAAGACGCTGGAAAAAGGGGTTGGACATCTTGAATGGACGTCTCTTCCAGTCGGAGGTGAAGGGACGCATGCCGTACTTTCTGCCCATAGGGGTCTCCCGAGTGCAAAATTGTTTACAGATCTCGACCAGTTAAAGAAGGGCGACCGGTTCTATCTGACTGTACTCGATGAGAAGATGGCGTATGAGGTGGATCAGATACTTGTAGTGGATCCTTCAGAAATTTCAGCTCTGGCGGTCGAACCGGGAAAAGATCTGGTGACGCTGGTCACTTGTACACCTTATGGCATCAATACGGAACGGCTTCTGGTTCGGGGACACCGGATTCCGTATTCTGAGAAAGAAAAAGACAAAGATGAGAGCAGCCGGAGCCTTCTTGTTTTTTATGGACGTATTTACCGGTCGGTTTTATGGATATTATTTGTTGCTTTGTCTGTTTCTGAAGTGACGAGGCTCTGTTCCGCGGATCATTCCGAGAATACCCGGAAAATGCTTTCCCGTCATGATGAGCGCTCCGATCAGAAAGAATATGCCTGCTTCTGTACCCATTGTCAGGAAGGCGCAGAGACTGCCAAGCCAGGCGATTACGATGGCACCAAGTGGGAGATAGCCGGAGAGGATAGTGACTGCACCGCCGGCAAGACAGGAAATCGTTCCCCATACAGGCATGGCGATAATGAGCCAGGTGCAGGTCACAGTTACGCCCTTGCCGCCCTGGAAGCCATGCCAGAAGGGCCAGTTGTGTCCTATGAGTACCCCAAGTCCGCTCCAGAGAAGAAAATCACGCATGCCACGTTGGCCGAATAGAATCCAGGTAATAAGAAACGCTGCAAGCGTTTTGAGGATGTCCCCCGCCAGAACAAGAAAGCCCGGCTTTTTTCCAAGGCGCGCCATTACATTTGCCATACCCGGATTTCCGGTTCCGATGGAGAAGACAGATTGGTGTGCATAAAGATGCGATACAACATCGGCAGTAAGAAAACAGCCGGCAAGATATCCGATGATAAGAGATAAGAAAGAAAACATCCGAAAAAGTCTCCTGTAAATATTGTTCTACTGCATAACGTAGTATCATCTGATAGACGTGTCAAGCGGGGAATACTGTAAATTCATAACGGGGGAGGCGTACCTGCCTCCCCTGCTATGATCTTGAATCTTTGGTATACAGAATGATTAACCGACAGGACCTGGAGCAGTCTGCTTTGTTGCATTTGTCGGATGCGAAGCACCGTCCGCTGCTTCATCACAATGATCATCATCCTCAGCGACCCGGATTTCCCGGACGCAGAAGTCCTGACCGGTCAGGATTTTCTTCCCGATGCTGCCGCATGTGGGACATTTTCCATGATAAGGCAGAACATCATATTCTGTACCGCAGTTCAGACACCGGGCGGTTGCCCGGACAGTGTTTATCAATAATTTTGCACCCTTCAGAAAGTCATATTCTTCAAATACGATGTAGGAGTAATTAGCAAGAAAAGCCGGTATTACACCGGACACCTCACCGACATCCAGAACAATGGCGTCTACATGATGGATCTGGTTCTGTCTTACTACATCGCTGACCAGGTCGCATGCACCCATGAGAAGCGGTAATTCATGCATGTGTCTTTTGCCTCCGTATCTATAATCTTACCTGGGCGGATGTACTGGCTTTGCACTTTGTGATAGTGATATTCCGTTCTCTTTGTGCCCTGTATTCCTCCATATACTTCTCACGCTTCTTCCCAATTCCGATAACAGGCTGGTCAAAGCGTCTGACAAGGTGGATCGCGTCAAACTTGCACCGGGTCGTACATAAGCCACAGCCCAGACAGCGGTTCTGGTCCACAACGGTTGCACCGCAGCACAGACAGCGCGCGGTTTCCTTCTTCACCTGCTCTTCGGTAAAGGTCATTTCTTCCGGAAAGTGTGTCCGGATCTTTGACTGATCAATGCCCGGAATCTGTCGTTTGATATTGTCATAGCTTACACTGCTGAAGGCAATGTCGTCCTTGTCCAGGGCGCGGTAGTTTCTCCGGTCGCGTCCCAGTGTGAGACTGTGCCCCTTCCACAGATAGCGGTTGATGCTGATGGCACCTTCTTTTCCAGCAGCGATGGCGTCAATCGCGAATTTCTGTCCTGTGTAGATGTCGCCTCCTGCGAAAATATCGGGAATGCTTGTCTGCCTTGTGAGAGGATCACAAACTACAAATCCACGTGGGCTGAGCTTCAGAGGTTCGCCTTCAGTTATGCCGCCCCATTCCGGACGCTGTCCGATACAGTAGAGTACTGCCGTACATGATGATTCATCGGTCTGACTGTCATCGAAGGTGGGAGCAAAGCGCCCTTCTGCATTGCGGACAGAAGTGCATTTATGGAAACGGATCCCTTTGGCTCTGCCGTTTTCTGTCAGAATCTCAGTCTGTCCCCATCCGTCATGGATCCGTATGCCATCCTGTTTGCAGTAGTTCTGGTCTTCTTCGCCCATGGGCATTTCATCCCAGGATTCGAGACAGTAGAGATCGACACTGTCAGCACCGTAACGGATGGCTGTTCTTGCAACATCTGCGCCGATGCTTCCTCCTCCAATCACGACTACATTACCGTGCAGAAAGCTTTCATCGCCGCGGTTGATATGCTTCAGGAAATCAACGCCGGACATTACGCCTTCGGCATCGTCTCCCGGAATACCAAGCCGTCCACCATTCTGAAGACCGATGCCAAGATAGAATGCTTCATATCCCTGTTCACGCAACTGTGCAATCGTAATATCCCTGCCAATCTCTATGCCGCACCGGAACCGTACACCCAGAGCGCGCAGAACATCGATCTCGGCGTTTACCACGTTTTTGTCCAGGCGGAAATTCGGGATGCCATTTACCAGCATGCCGCCGGGGCGCATTTCCTTTTCGAAGACGGTGGGCTTGTATCCCATGACACCCAGATAGTAAGCGCAGGACAGAGATGCCGGACCGGATCCGATGATGGCGATCTTTTTGTCCAGGTTCCAGTGCTTTTTCGGAATGTAACGGTGGTCTGCATCTATTTCCCAGTCGGCAATAAAGCGTTTGACCTCATCAATGGAGACGGGATCATCGATTCTTCCTCTTGTACATTCGCTTTCACAGCGCCGGTTGCAGATCCTTCCGCAGACTGCGGGAAGGGGATTTTCCCGCTTGATCAGCTTGAGGGCTTCCATGTATCTGCCCTCGTGGGCCAGCTTCAGATAACCCTGTACAGGAACATGCGCCGGACAGGCAGTCTTGCAGGGAGCTGTACCGGTTGGAACCACGTCTTCCTTCGTATCACGGTAATCCAGGTTCCAGTATTCCGGTCCCCATTCATGATCGTCAGGAAGTGGTGTGACTTTCTGCACGATAGGGGTATTGGAGCAGATCTTCTGGCCGAGCTTGAGCGCCTGGTTGGAGCAGACTTCGACACATTGGCCGCAGGCTACACAGTTTTCTTTTCTGATTTCTGCCACATAATTGCTCCGCACAAAATTCGGGACGTTATATTGTGCTGCAGCACCGATGGCCATACAGGAAGTCGGATAGCAGTTACAGATGGCAGATGTTTTTCCATCCTGCAGACAGGTAACCTCATGTACACATCCCATTTCCTCGCATCGCTTCAGGTGCGCATTGATTTCTTCCCTGGTAGCTTCCTTTCCGCGGCCGTGCCTGATCATGGATGCGGCTAGTGCACCGGTATAGACACACATGCCGAACTCCAGGTCACCGGTTCCCTCCCCCATGATTCTCCGGACTCTCCGGCACTGACAGGGGACAAAGCAGAATTTCTGTGGGAAGGTCTTGTCAAGCAGGGTACTGATACGGTCAAAGGGCAGCGGCTTAGGATCCGCCGGAAGAGCACTCTCAACGGGAATGACCCGCATGACACCGACGCCCATGGGCATAGAGGGCATAACATTAGCATAGGATTCCACATGATCGTGGAAGAGCCGTCCGATTTCCGGATTCTCCTCCAGAAATCCCGGACGGACCATCTGAAATTCGAAAAGCCCGGGCGCAAAGGGTGCCAGGACATAGAGCTTCACACCTACCTTCGGGATTTCCACATCCATGAAGTATGCTTTTTCTGCCATGCCATCCATGATTTTGCGTGCTCTGTCGACCGGCATGCCTGCTTTCTTTGCAAGGGTGGATGCAGGGGTCGGTGTCAGGATCTTCATGTTGCACATGAGCGCGAGCTCTTCATCGGTCAGCAGTTTGTCAAGCACCTGATATTCCGGACTGGAAGGACTTGTATCCAGTTCATTCTGGCACATGGTGTTGGCCAGGCGGATGATCTTTTCCTGCCTTGTTTCAGCCATTTTGATTACCTCCTTTTATGACGTTTTGCCGAACAAGCATGAGAAGACTGCCGATACATATGGTATGGCGTCTGAATGCTTCTGATTCTTTTATTATATATGATCTGGTAACATAATGGCAACATTTACATGAAAACAAGGGGTGATTATTAAATCACAGTGCATAATGCACAAAGACACTTGCCTCTGCACATATATCCGCTTGAAGATGTAAATGCGGCTGGCAGGAATGGCTGACGGATTTTCCATTTTACGCAGTCTGTAATATCGGATGTATTTAGAATTTATTTGTATAGCTCTGCCATCAGCTTTATAATAATATCAGCTGCAATCCTGTTTTCTACCGGACTGACAATGATTTTTCTATGTTTATCCCGAAGATGTTTTTTAGTACAAAACAAGTACCTTGCAGACAGGACACCTATCATACGAGGAGGAATAACATGAAAGAGTACAAGCTGGTATTTCAGAACAAGAAGTGGAGCCTTTCCAGAGACAAGGACCTTGCCCAGGCACAGAATATGATCAATCAGACTGCAGATGAAGGCTGGACGCTCCAGCAGATTATTTCCCCATCTGATCTCGAGGGGGCACTGGTTGGTGTGTTTTTTCAGGAAAAACAGTGACAGATGCCGTAAAAAGACAAAGACAGCTTCCGTAAAGAAATAATGACAGCTGCCATAAGGAAATCAAGACACTTGATAGAAAGAATAAAAAAACAGTGGTTGTAAGGAATTAAGGACATCTGCTGTAACAGTCAGGATTCAGTAGCGCAAGGGGTGAAAATTTTTCATGTCGGAAAAGAATACGTTACGCAGACATCGCAGTGAAGGTGAACGGATCATCTTTCATGTGGATGTCAACTCGGCTTTTCTGTCATGGTCTGCCGTAAAGCGCCTTTCCGAAGATCCCGGGGCGGTTGATCTCCGGAAGATTCCTTCCGCCGTGGGCGGCGATGTCAGGACACGGCACGGAGTCATAACGGCAAAATCTATTCCCGCCAAAAAATACGGTATCCATACGGGCGAGCCGGTCGTCAAGGCTTTGCAGAAATGCCCACAGCTTGTGCTGGTTCCGTCGGATTTCGCAACGTACCGGAGGTATTCAAGGGCTTTCATCGCAATTCTCAAGAAATACACGGATATGGTGGAACAGGTATCCATCGATGAAGCCTATATGGATGTTACGGCTCTGGATTCAGACCGTTCACTGTTTTCTGTTGATGCGGACAGGGAATCACAGCAGGATCCGTTTCCGATATCACTGGCAGAGCGGTTGAAGGATGAGATTCGGGATACGCTGGGGTTTACTGTAAATATCGGTATCTCAGTTAATAAGCTGCTGGCAAAAACGGCAAGCGACTTTACGAAGCCGGACCGTGTTCATACCCTTTACCCGGAGGAAGTGCCGGAAAAGCTCTGGCCGATGCGGATCGGAGAACTGCATGGATGCGGTCACGCGACTGCCCAGAAGCTGGAAATGTTGGGTATTCATACAATAGGAGATGCGGCGCATGCAGATCCGGAGGTTCTTCGGTATGCTCTTGGCGAGAAAGCTGGTGCCTATATTTATGAGAGCAGCAACGGGCATGGTTCGGACCAGGTTATGGCAGAGCATGAGAAGGCAAAAGGATATTCAAATGAGCTGACCACACCAAATGATATCAATGCGTCCAATTATGATATGGATATGCCGCCTCTTCTGCATCATATCGCAGGAAAGCTCAGCGCAAGGCTGCAGAAGGATGAGGTTTACGCCGGTACCATCGGTGTCATGGTGAAGACGGACCTGTTCCGCAGACGGTCCCGGCAGCTTACGCTGTCCGTCTCCACAAATGCGGCAGAGGAAATCGAGAGGGTGGCTTCTGATCTGATGCGGGAGCTTCTCTTTGGCAGGGATGGCATTTTCGAGGATGGCTACAGTATTCGTCTCGTCGGTATTTCGGCGACCAATCTGGATCACGGTGAATACCGGCAGATCAATATTTTCGATGTCATGCAGGATGCGGAAGCAGCCCGTCAGGAAAAGGAAGAACAGAGACGTCAGGAGGAACAGAGACTCGCTGTAATAAAGCGGCAGAAGGAACAGCAGCTTGCAGCCTTGAAGCGTCAGG
Source organism: Bilifractor sp. (assembly GCA_051879715.1). Taxonomy (GTDB): domain Bacteria; phylum Bacillota; class Clostridia; order Lachnospirales; family Lachnospiraceae; genus Bilifractor. Next base: position 5,710 of record JBJEMO010000028.1, on the reverse strand, counting down.
AGGAACAGAGGCTTGCAGCTATGAAGAAGCGCGAAGCCTATGCTGCCAGGAGCAAACGTCTCAGCCAGATGCTTGAAACCGTCCGTGACCGGTATGGGAAGGACTCGATTTCCCGAGGGATAGACATTTCAGAAAAAAAACAGCGCAATTAGGCGTATCAGTCTGGGAATGTTATAATACAGAGTAAGAAGAATGTGAACAGAAAATACAATAATATTATCATAAACTGGGCGGAATACTTAAAAACAATCATATACAAATGGCCGTTATGCTGTTAAAATGTCAAACATAAAGGCAAAGGCGCCGGAAGATGGTTCTTCCGGCGCTTTTTTACTTAAAAACAGGCATTAACAACAGTAAATGTCAGATAACAGCCCTTGATGTTATGCCATATGCTCTTGGAGAACAGGAGAGTGTTTATTATGGAACGCAAAAATCTTTCTATCGGCAAGATGGAATTCCCGCCAACGATCTGATTTCTGTTTATTAACTGAAGTACATGGTATTTGCAGGATGTACTGTAATGTGTGCATGATGTGTTGTTGGTTAATTGTGAAAAATTGCAAGAAAACAGATGCACAGAGAACAGCTGCATAAGGAACATATGCATATACATATATAAGAAACATACATATTTTAGAAACAAATGCATATGTAAAAACAGAATCGATCGGAGGATATTATCATGAGATTAAAGGATACAGGGCTTACAGCACAGGATATCAAGGACAAAGTTAACAAATATATGATCGAGACCTATGAGCGTTTCGATTTTCTGGCAGATCATGCCAGCGGCATGTATATGTATGATGAGAATGATACACCGTATCTTGATTTTTACGCTGGTATCGCCGTAAACGCAGCCGGAAACTGCAATCCTGCCGTTGTTAAGGCTGTACAGGAGCAGGCTGCTGAGATTATGCAGACATTTAACTATCCATACACCGTACCGCAGGCACTGTTGGCTGAGAAGATCTGCACAACAATTGGCATGGACAAGATCTTCTTCCAGAACACCGGAACAGAGGCTAACGAGGCCATGATCAAGATGGCCCGTAAATATGGTATTGAGAAATACGGACCGAAGAAATACCATATCGTAACCGCATGGGGTTCCTTCCATGGCCGTACTTATGGTTCAATGGCAGCTACCGGACAGCCATACAACGCATGCCAGATCGGATTCGGACCGATGGAGCAGGGCTTCTCTTACGCAAAGTTCAATGATCTCGAGGATTTCAAGTCCAAGGTAACAGAGGACACCATTGGTATCATGGTTGAGCCTGTACAGGGCGAGGGTGGTGTACATCCTGCTACAAAGGAATTCCTGCAGGGACTCCGCAAGCTCTGCGATGAGAAGGGTATCCTTCTTCTGCTTGATGAGGTACAGAGCGGATGGGGCAGAACCGGTGCAATCATGTCCTATATGAACTATGATGTGAAGCCGGATATTGTATCCATGGCCAAAGCACTTGGCGGCGGCATGCCGATTGGTGCAATCTGCGCTACAGAAGAAGTTTCCAAGGCATTTACCATGGGATCTCATGGAACGACCTTTGGTGGACATCCGGTTTGCTGTGCAGCTGCTCTTGCAGAGGTCAATGAGATCGTTGATAAAGATCTTGCAGGCAATGCAAAAGAGGTCGGCAACTACTTCATGGATGAACTTCGTAAAGCCGGCATCCCGCATGTAAAAGAGGTAAGAGGACAGGGCCTGTTTGTAGGTGTTGAGTTTGATGATAAGATCAATGCAGTAGAGGTAAAGCATGAGTGCTTCCACAGACATCTGCTCATCACTGCGATCGGTTCTTCTGTAATCCGTATGATTCCACCGCTTATTGTTTCCAAGGAAGAGGCGGATAAGGCTGTTGCGATTATTAAGGAAAGTGTTGTTGCGCTCAGCTGAAATTCCGTTCGTGCATCGCGCCTCCGGATCATTGGCTGAGGCCCGTCCGGAGACGCATCAGAAGAACTGAAAGGGAAAAAGATGAAATACAGAGTCATAACCATCGGTTGTGAATATGGAGCCGGCGGCGAGCAGATAGGCAAAATGCTGTCTCAGGCACTTGGCATTGAATACTATGACAGAGATCTTGTCGACAAGGTTGTTGAACAGCTTGGTGTAGACAAGGGACTGGTCGAGAAAGCAGATAAAGAGGCACATGTACAGTATGCATTTGAAACGACAATGGGGCCTCGGTATGCCAATCTGACCAACCGCGTTATTTCCTATCAGTATGAGGTCATTCATGAGATGGCAGAGAAATCCGCCTGCGTGATTATTGGACGAAGCAGTGATTATATCCTGAAGGACCGCAATGATGTGCTGAATCTGTTCATCTATGCACCGGAGGATATCAGGATCCGGTCTGTAATGGAGCAGGAAAATGTAACGGAGGAAAAGGCAAGAGCACTTGTCAGGTACAATGATGAGATGAACCATGCCCGCCATAAGTACATCACCGGTACATATCGTGGAGACCGGCACAACCGTCATCTGCTGATTGATTCCAGCCTTCTGGGATGGGCGAAAACGGCAAAATATCTCCTGACTCTTGTAGAGATGGTGAATGAGTGATCATTGACAATCTGTTGTTTTCCGTGAGTAATCATTGCTGATTTCTTGTTTTTTACATCTGCTTTTGATATCAATGATCTGCTTTAATATCAATGATATCAGATATAATTAGTTCATTTAAATTTTGCACTGTGACAAAGGCGTCAGGGTTTTTCCTGACGCCTTTTTTGGAAGGAAACAATATCGTATGGAAACAAAAAATTCTGAATTTAATAAAGTATTCAGCGCCTGGGACATTCTGGTCATTGCTTTTGGCGCGATGATCGGATGGGGCTGGGTGGTATCTACTGGTGAATGGATCAGCCGTGCCGGTGTCATCGGTGCAATGCTCGGATTTGTACTGGGCGGTGTCATGATTTTTTTCGTTGGTATGACGTATGCGGAGCTGACACCGGCCATGCCGGAATGCGGCGGCGAGCATGTATTCAGTATGCGCGCCATGGGACCGATCGGGTCCTTTATCTGTACATGGGCAATTATCGGAGGTTACGTCAGCGTCGTATGCTTTGAAGCCTGTGCGCTGCCTACGATTATCACCTACATTTATCCGAAATTCCTGAAAGGGTACCTCTATACAATAGCGGGTTTCGATGTTTATGCATCCTGGCTGATCGTAGCAATTGTATTTGCAGCAATTATTACAATGATCAACGTTCTGGGTGGCAAGACAGCGGCAATTCTGCAGACCATTCTTACGGTGGTAATCGGTGCGGCCGGAATCCTCCTCGTCGTTGCCTCCCTGTTCAGCGGCTCCCCCTCCAACATTGCGGGTCAGGCCTTCGAGGGATCCGGTATGGGCAAGATGATGAACAATGTGATCCGTGTGGCTGCCATCAGCCCGTTCTTCTTTATCGGCTTTGATGTCATTCCCCAGGCGGCAGAGGAAATCAATGTCCCACTGAAAAAAATCGGAAAAATCCTTCTTCTTTCTATTATTCTTGGTATCAGCTTTTACGCTCTGGTTATTTTTGCTGTCGGCTTCGTTATGGACCATAATGCAATTGTATCCTCCTATCAGAGCAGCGGACTTGTAACGGCTGATGCCATGGGGATTGCATTCCACAGTTCTGTGATGGCCAAGGTGCTGATCATTGCCGGTATGTGCGGTATTCTCACAAGCTGGAACTCCTTCATGATTGGAGGCAGCCGTGCTCTGTACTCCATGGCAGATTCCTATATGCTTCCGACGTTTTTCAAGAAAATGAGCAAAAAGTACAAAACACCGGTTGTCGCCATCTGGCTGATCGGAATTCTGAGCATGATTGCTCCCTTTGCAGGCCGTCAGATGCTGGTCTGGATCGTAGATGCCGGAAACTTTGGATGCTGCCTTGCCTACTGCATGATTTCCATGTCATTCCTGATACTTCGGAAAAAGGAACCAACCATGCCCAGACCCTATGAGGTAAAGCATTGGAAATTCGTAGGAGTCATGGCGGTGATTCTTTCCGGACTGATTGCCCTTCTGTATCTGATTCCGGGATCCGGTGTTACACTGGCCTCAATGGAATGGGTGATGGTCGGCGGCTGGGTTGGACTGGGTGTTATATTTTTCGTTGTATGCAAGGCGAAATATAAGGAGAAATTCGGTTACTACGCACCGGTCCGCAATATGGAACTCGCGCAGAAAAAACGCGAACAGGCTGAAGTGGGTGGACAGGAGGTTCCCGAGAAAGAGCCGGGCATTGCGGCAGCTTCTGCTAAGGGATCCGAACCTGCTGCAGCGGCAGCAGCTGCTGCTCCGGATCTGTCTGGCGGTTATGCAGCGATCGGACTGGCCGGATCACTCGCTGTAGGCAGTGCGCTGAAGAGCGTGCTTGACCGGCAGAATGCCCAGATGCCGGAGCGTGATATTGCATTTGATTATTATCTTCCGGTAAATATCCGTTTCGGAAAAGGAATGGCAGAGAAAGTCGGAGAGCTTACAAAGCCTTACGGAAAGAAAGCCCTGATCGTGACTGGCGGCAGCAGTGCAAAGAAATCCGGGCTTTATGACAGGGTAAAGGCAAGCCTCGAGAAAGCCGGTATCTCTACCTGCCTGTTTGACAAGGTACTTCCCAATCCACTGACCACCACGGCGACAGAAGGTGCTGCCTTTGCCAGGGAGAACGGATGCGATGTGATCGTAGCGATTGGAGGCGGCAGCATCATGGACTGCGCAAAGGGAATTGCTTTCCTTGGTGCAAACGGAGGTGATATAAGAGATTATCTGTACAACCGGAAACAAAGCGATAAGGCTATGCCGCTTGTACTGATCCCCACTACCTGTGGAACTGGATCCGAGGGCAATGGCTTTGCAGTTCTGACCAATCCTGAGAATGGCGACAAGAAATCACTTCGCTGCCCGGCCATTGTGGCAAAGGTATCGATCGTTGATCCTGACGTTATGAAGACGATGCCAAAGAAAGTGCTGGCTTCGGTAGGCTTTGATGCCCTCTGCCATTGCGTGGAGGCCTATACAGCAAATCGGGCACAGCCCTTTACGGATGCACTGGCACTGTATGCGATTCCACTGATTTATGAAAACCTTGTGCCGCTTTACAGGGGTGAAGAAAGTGACGAGGCATGGGAAAAACTCTCTCTGGCCAGTACAATTGGAGGTATGGTGATCAATACTGCTGGTGTGACCCTGGCACACGCGATGGAGCATCCGGTCAGTGGTCTGAAAAATGTTGTCCACGGACAGGGACTTGCAGCACTGGCACCGACGGTTCTTGCCGCAACCTACAAAGGAAATCGCATCAAATTCGGCCGTTTTGCCCGCATGATCGGCGGTTATACGGCTGAGGACTGTGCCCCTAAAATCCGGACGCTGCTTCGACAGCTGAATCTGGATATCAGCCTTTCAGACCTCGGTGTAGAAGAGAAGGATATCCCCTGGCTTGCAGAAAACTGCTTTAAGGTCTCCGCGGCGAATATCTCCAATACTCCGGTACAGCTGACACAGGAGGATATTGCAGAACTTTATCGCAAGGCATTGTAAAAAAGCTATTTAGTTTAATCAATGTTTCCATACAGGCAGCCTGCTTATGCAGGCTGCTATAATAATGCTTAACTTTATGACAAGGAGTCATGTCACAAGTCAAGTCCAAATTTGTGTGTAAATTGCTCTTAGGTACTGGTGGTGCCAGGGGA
>JBJEMO010000027.1:0-3092 GCA_051879715.1 Bilifractor sp. | reverse complement strand
TCTGTGCAACACCGGTTTCCATACGGGAAGGATCAAAATAGAATATCTTGATTTCCGGCCAGTCGGGAAGAGTACTGACTTTTTTCTTCCGGTCAATCGCAACATCGACAACGTCTGGCAGGAAATTCGTAAGTTCATAATATCGGGCGGCACTCATCAGGCAGATCACACCGTCCGGAACATACGCAGCAGCGTTGATGAAATCATTCTCATCACCTTGATAGGAGAGATTCTCGTATGTGTTCCGGTTGATGCGGTGCAGCTGACCGTTTTCTTCCATCTGGCCGATCTTGTAGTAAGAATAGCCCATGTTTTTCAGTTCACTGGTCGTGTAGTATTTCTGATTTGCTTCAAGCGCGATCACAATCGTCACCTCCTTGTCCCGGAGTGTACATCATTCCGGGAATTATTTCAACTAAATTCGGCAAACAAAATTAACAGCAGAAAATAGTCAAAATACAACTGGCGTGAATCAGAGATCGTACCGGTCTTATAAAGGACGGTGGCCGGTCGATTCAGGCGCTAAAATTCAGCTTTCACTGACTCTGAAATTGGAACTGTAGGAGGGGCTTCCCCTCCTGCGGTGGCAATGAAAGGATACACGAAAAGCGTCCGGAAATTTTTTTGAAATTTTTTGATATAACTGTTAACATTACATCTACTACGCACTATATTAACATCATAAGATGAAACCGCGAAGGCTACATCAGAAACACCAATTACAGATTTTTAAGGAGGATACCACCATGACAAACATTGAAAAGGCTAAGGCTCTCATTAACACTTTTGCAACAGGAGACACAGAGAAGGCAAAGGAGCTTCTTGCTCCCAGCTACATTCAGCACAACCTCGCTTATGGCACAGGCGCTGAGGCTTTCGTGGGCAGCGTCGCTTACCTTGCATCTGCTTCTGTAAAGACCACAGTCAATAACATCCGCGCTTTCGAGGACGGAGACAAGGTATTCCTGCAGACGATCTACAACTTTGCAGGAGCCGGTGAGCAGGTAGCTTTTGACATCTTCCGTTTCGATGCTGATGGTAAGATTGCTGAGCATTGGGACAATCTTGCAGCAAAGGCAGCTCCGAATCCGTCCGGACATACACAGGTTGACGGCTACGACTCGCTTAAAGACCTCGATAAGACTGAGGAGAACCGTGAGATCATAAGGAACTTCCTTCATGATGTAATGCAGGGCAAGGCTCCTGAAAAGACACCTTCATACTTTGACGGCGACACCTATATTCAGCACAACACAGGAATTGCTGATGGCCTTTCCGGTCTCGGTGCAGCGCTTGAAGCGCTTGGTAAGCAGGGCGTTCAGATGACCTATGACAAGGTTCATCAGATCCTTGCACAGGGCAATTATGTGCTGGCTGTTTCTGAAGGTACCTTTGGCGGAGCTCCTACTTCATACTACGATCTGTGGAGGATTGAGAACGGCAAAGTGATCGAGCATTGGGATGTCATGGAAACCATTGCTGACAAAGAGATTTGGCAGAACCAGAACGGCAAATTCTAATGTAACCATTGAAATTACATCATGCATGATGTAGTATGGTGGCTGGAGGTGGTTTATATGCAGATATCAAGCAGATTTACCGTGGCTTTGCATATCTTCACCTGTGTGGATACATTTAAGGATGAATATAAGGTTACGAGTGATTTTCTCGCAGGGAGCATAGGAACGAATCCGGTTATCATTCGAAAAATACTCACACAGCTGCAAAGAGCGGGGCTTATTAAAGTAGCAAGAGGAACCGGCGGAATCTCGCTAACAAGAGCGCTGTCGGATATATCCTTCTATGACGTATATCAGGCCATAGAGCCTGTGGAAGACGGAGACTTATTCCGGTTTCATGAAAATCCGAGTCCGGAATGTCCGGTAGGACGAAACATCCATGCCCTTTTGGATGACAAGCTGAAGGACATTCAAAATGCTATGGAAAATGAAATGAAAAAGTATACAATAGCGGATTTAAGGACGGGATTGCAGGATATTCTCGCAAAAGAAGCCTGACAAAACGGGACTCCGGGGCAGACAGCTTCGGAGCCCTTTTCTTTTTTAAGGAGACGTTAGAATGACAGCAAAAGACTATCTTGACATAATCGCAAATGAAATACATCGAACGATTGTAGCCACCGTCGATGACGAAGGCCTTCCTGTGACGGCAGCAATCGATATGATGGACAGTGATGAAAATGGGTTGTATTTCCTCACAGCAAAGGGCAAAGGCTTTTATGACAGACTGAAGAAACGAGAGTTTCTTGCCCTGACTGCAATGAAGGGTGAGGATACCATGAGCAGTGTGGCTGTGTCTATCCGTGGAAAGGTTCGGGAGCTTGGATATGATAAGATTCCGGAACTTTTTGAGAAAAATCCATATATGCGAAAAATATATCCCACAGAGGAGTCAATGCAGGCTCTGACGGTGTTTCAGATATATGAGGGCAGCGGTGAGTGGTTTGATCTTTCAAAGAAACCGATCGAGCGTGTCTCCTTTACCTTTGGCGGTGCAGAGAAAAAGGCAGAGGGATATTTCATTACTGACACATGTATTGGCTGTGGAAGCTGTGCAGCGGTTTGCCCGCAGAATTGTATCATGACAGATCGTATTCCCTATGTTATCGAGCAGGAACACTGCCTGCATTGTGGGAACTGCATGACTGCTTGTCCTGTCGGCGCGGTGGAAAGAAGGGCGCACGACGTCCAGTGGACGTCGGCTTTGCGCGGACCGGAACGGAGTGTAGACCATCATGGGAACTGAGAAAATGACACAGAATCAGCGGCTGGATTATCTCGTAGAGAAATTTAAAACAGATTCTGTTCAATATGAGGATTTGAAAACGCCTAAAGACACCGAAGGAAAACGACGCATTCTTCGTGGAGCCGGAAAATCTCATCAGCGATGGCATTGTATGGCTCCGATGTGGCGGTTGATAGAGTAAATATATTTCTCTATCAGCCGTTTTTTTGTTGATAGGCATTGACATATCGCGAAAGATAGATATAATAAACGTATGGATAAGATTGAAATTTTTAAAGCACTATCAAATGAAACACGGCTCAGCATTATTGAGTGGTTGAAGGAAC
>JBJEMO010000026.1:0-3097 GCA_051879715.1 Bilifractor sp. | reverse complement strand
AGATGGCAGATCTTCTTTCACAAGGAGATGTTACGATAACCATCAGCACGGAATAACTTTATGAGCAGGGAACTGACATCACTGTAAACACAGTAAATAAGCTCAATGAGAGCTATGAGGTACAGTAAAGCCTGAGGGCAGCAATCGATATTATATTCAGTCTGCCCTTCGCCTGAACAAGCAGGATCACGATATTTCGTTCCTCATTTGCGGTTTTGCTGTGGATCAGCCGCGGGTAGTATGCCCTTTAAACAGACATTAAATGATTATTGACATATATAATCGCATCTGATAATGTATCTGTATCGGATACAGGTATAATATAGAAAGCGAGAAATGAAATGAACACAGAAATTATTAGAAATAGAAAGAGCGTACGAACATATAAGGAACAGGCAATTCCGGAGAAGACACTGAACCAGGTGAGAGATTATCTAGAGCAGGACACCGGACTGTTTCATGTGCCAGTTGCCTTTTCCGTTCTCAATGCACGGGAAACCGGGGTCAGCAGTCCTGTGATTCTTGGCGCAGACACCTATGTTGCCGGGAAATACAAAAAGCAGAGGAATGCAGAACTTTCGTTCGGGTATGCTTTCGAGAAGTTCATTCTTTACGCAACATCGCTGGGACTTGGAACAGTATGGCTGGCAGCGACGATTGACCGTAAAGCGTTCGAAAAAGCCATTCAGTTAAAGGAGGATGAGGTGATGCCGGCAGTCACTCCATTGGGATATGCAGCCGAAAAACGATCCATCCGTGAGAGTATGATGCGAAAAGGAATGAAATCGGACAGCCGGAGTCCATTTGAAGAATTGTTTTTCCATGACAATTTTCAGAATCCCTTGAATGAGAGCAATGCAGGTATATGGAAATTGCCACTTGAAATGGTTCGTCTCGCTCCGTCTGCTACGAACAAGCAGCCATGGAGAGTTGTTGCAGAAAAGGAGCAGGTTCATTTTTATGAAAGGAAGACGAAGGGGTATGCCAAAGAAGCTACCGGAGATATTCAGAAAGTGGATCTGGGAATTGCACTCTGCCATTTTGAAATCGGGGCAGAAGAACGAGGACTAAAGGGACATTTTATTCAGGAAGATCCGGGCATCCGGACTCCGGAAGACACAGAGTATATCGCAACTTATACGGTGGAGGCATGACGGTGGATACAAAATTCTCATCTTCCATTCACACTTTGATTCTGATCTCTGAATCAGAGACTCCCATGAATTCTGATCAGATTGCGGAAAGCGTTGGTACAAATGCAAGCTATATCCGGAAACTTACCACAAGATTAAGTAAAGCCGGAATCATAGAGGGGCGCCGGGGGGTCAGTGGTTTCCGGCTTGTCAGGAAGCCGGAAGATATTTCTCTACTTGATATCTACAAGGCCGTCATGGAGACAGACAACCTGCACCTGTTTGATCTTCATCAGAATCCGAATGATGCCTGCGTTGTCGGGCATAATATCCGACCGGTTCTCGGAGGTATGTTTCGGGATATGGAAGAAAGTGTGGAAAAAAGATTACAGGGCATGACGCTCGCAGACTGTATTGGCAATATGCAGGAATATATCAGGAAGAGCAATAAGGAGGCCAGGCATTGAAAGCAGCCGTATTAACGCATTATGACAAAAAGGGCACAGATCTGGAAATTCAGGACCTTCCGGTACCTGTTCCGGAGGATGCCGCTTATTAAGAAAATACTTTTTCAGCTGGCCGGAAGAAAGTATGACAAAATGGCGGCGGCAAAGAACCAGACCTATGATTTCCTCTTTGTACATGAGGATGGGAATCAGTTGGAAAAGATAGCCGGCTTTTTTGACAAGGATCATCCGCTGGAAACTTCTGTTGATGCTGTATTCAGCCTGGATCAGGTAAATGAGGCATTGGATAAGGTAAAGCGAGGCGGCTCCAAAGGGAAAACAATCATTAAAGTTCATGATGCGTAAATGTAAAATAGCGTGCCTGGCTGTGCCGGATTACATCGGTGGGCGGACATTTTCTTGGACCATTTACCGATCAATGTCCGCACTTCACTACTTGAAGCTTTCGGGATCGAGGCAACATGGAATTTTTGGACTTACATAAATATCGAAATTGTGGTAGCTTATGTAAGCATCATTAATATACGGTATAATTGGAAACGCACACTCATTTCAGTGATAACGAACAACACGACAGTCATCGAAAGGAGTTTTTATATGCCTAAAAATAAACTGGAAAATTTTGTCTTCACTGTCATCATGGCCTTTCTTATGGTTTACGCGATGATCTGTTATAATATCGCGCTTAACATCGGCGGTATGAAGGATACTGTGTTCCTGATGGCCTTTCATGAGCTTATCATCATGTGGCCGATTGCTATTATTCTGGAAATGTTCATAATGGAAAAGCCGGTTATGACACTTACAAGCCGCGTTGTCACAGAGGATATGCCATTCTTTTTCATACTGCTGGCGCGCTGTGCCCTGACCGTCTGCCTGATGTGCCCTGCAATGAGTCTGGTCGCGACCTTCCTGTTCAAGGAATACCATGATGCAGGCTTTGTCAGTGTTTTTCTGCAGACAGCAGCGCTCAACTTTCCTATGGCGCTTTGCTGGCAGATCTTTTTTGCCGGTCCTGCGGGAAGATGGATCTTCAGAGCTTTATTCAGAAGAAAACATACTGCTTGTTCAGAATAAAGAGCACTGTAAATAAAGGTGGCCGTATCTTTATGGCAGAAGATGCTTCGACCCATGTATCGGATTCGGCGGAAGCAGTTTTGGGTGACATCGAGCACGCGTATGACCGGCTTGAAATAATGGCCAGTCCGAATAAACATATGAATCCCTGTAAGTCTTGAATCTACAAGGCTTACAGGGATTTTGAAAAATACGGAAGAGGCTGTTATGGTATCACGTAAGATACTATGACAGAAAAATCTGCGTACTTGATATGGATTTGAAATACGGTACGATATAAATACCAGAAACAAAACAACGATCATGAATCACTAGAAGGGAAAAGAAAATGGAGAAGAGGTAATTGTTATGTCCGGTGAGATCAAACAGAGGAAGATGCTGCCAAAGTATATCGAGGTACGCGGCGCAAAGGTTCATAAC
>JBJEMO010000025.1:0-3101 GCA_051879715.1 Bilifractor sp. | reverse complement strand
TGGACGTATCCAAACGCCCATTTCGGCAGCATGGCTGCTTTCCCTGTGAGGCACCGGAATCCGTCGATTAGATCGTCCATGGTATTGCCGGCGATAAAATAATAATCCAGCTGCTCGACGACATCAGCATATAGATAGGAGCCTCTCTCGTCGTCATTAAAGGTCATCAGACTTCCGCAGTCTGCCAGGATAGCATATCCCCGGTCTGATACAAGAAAAGGAATGGGAATGCGCATATTGTGCTGGTAGAGATACTGGACATGCCCGCGATAATTGTAAATGCCCTCTTCTCCCTGGCCCAGACCGTGAATCTGCTCACCGCGTTTCCACTTGAAGGAGAGTTTTGCGTGATAAGCCCTGTGGTCCTCAACCTCCCGGAGATTTTCCACAAAATTCCGCTCTCCATCAACTGTCTTCACCCGCCGGATCACCGGCTTTTCATCACCGGTGGTGTACTTCATGACGGGCGTCTCCGTCAACTCCTTTTCACCTTCCTCCAGGAGAATATATCCGTCCTCTTTGCGGGACCACACAAATCTGCAGTCTGTCTTTCCAATCCAGAGGGTCAGAAATGAGGTAGATACGGTGAGCGCGTTATCCAGCTCTGTAACTGTGAGAGGTTCCGGATGGGTGTTGTGATGCACTCCGATCGGAGAACAGGTATCCAAAGTGTCCCTTCGGGTATATACACAGCGCATGATACGGCTGCTCTCTGCCGAGATGATGAGCAGGCCCTCATCGGTCCGGATCTCAAGCTGGCTGTCGCTGATTTTCTGATAATGAATGATCTGCATAGCTTCCTCTTTTTCGCTGTCCCTTGCGGGACCTGTTTTTCCTCATGCTATCATCCCTGGTCATAAGTCACCATGCATCCATTTGTCACATTTCTGTGCTTTTTTTACTGCATAAGCTCTTCGAAAACACGGACAGGTGCGTCGCACGCGAAGCGCGCGAAAGAACCTGTCCGGGCTTTCGAAGGCAACAGGTATGAGGATGGAGCGCAAAGCGCGGAATCCGAATACCTGTAGGATTGCGGGAGCTGCGAAGCAGCGGAGCAATCCGCAGCTTATGCAGTAAAAAAATAGTGAAAACACGGACAGGTGCGTCGCACGCGAAGCGCGCGAAAGAACCTGTCCGGGCTTTCGAAGGCAACAGGTATGAGGATGGAGCGCAAAGCGCGGAATCCGAATACCTGTAGGATTGCGGGAGCTGCGAAGCAGCGGAGCAATCCGCAGCTTATGCAGTAAAAAAATAGCGAAAACACGTACAGACAGGGATTTCATAGCCCGGTCGTCATTCGCAAACCGGCTGTAACAAAGATTTATCCTTAGGTTGTGAAGCTGCGGAACTCCTCAGGCGCTTTGCGCCTTCGTCAGACAGTCCTCGCCTTATACCTCATTGATAAAGTTCGGATAAATCTTTTAACAGCCGGTAATGCTCTGACAAATGGTCTATGAAATCCCTGTCTGTACGAGCGCAAAAATACCACGCCGCACAAGTCTGTGCATAGCGTGGTATCCAATGACTGCAGTACTGGTATTACTCGTTGATAGCCTTAGCGTCCTTCGGGCAGTCCTTGATAGAGAAGCTCAGCCTTCCCATCCGGTCCTTGCCAAGGCAGATAACCTTTACAACGTCGCCGAGGGTCAGCACATCTTCTACATGGTTAATGCGCTCCTTTGCAATCTTGGAGATGTGCACCATGCCTTCTTTGCCGGGTGCGAACTCCAGGAAGGCACCGAACTCCTTGATACTGACAACCTTACCCTTCAGAACCTGATCCTTCTCAAAGTCTGTGGTTATTACCTCAATATATTTCTCGGCTTCATTCATCTTCTCACGGTCTGTACCGCAGATCGATACAGAGCCGTCCTCATCAATATCGATCTTTACGCCTGTGCGTGCAATGATCTCATTGATGTTCTTTCCCTGTTTTCCGACAACGTCACCGATCTTGTCCGGATCAATGTGCATCTGCTCAATCTTCGGTGCATATGCATTGACGGTAGGACGTGGACCAGGAATGGTCTTCTCCATGACCTCGGTAAGGATGTACTCTCTTGCCTCCTTGCATCTGGAGATAGCCTCCTCCACAATCTGACGGGTCAGGCCGTGAATCTTGATATCCATCTGAATGGCGGTGATGCCGTCATGTGTTCCGGCTACCTTGAAGTCCATATCACCGAAGAAATCCTCAAGACCCTGAATATCTGTCAGAACAATATAGTCATCATCTGTGTCCCCGGTGACCAGACCACAGGAAATACCAGCTACAGGCTTCTTGATCGGCACTCCGGCTGCCATAAGGGCCATGGAGGAAGCACATACAGAAGCCTGTGAGGTAGAGCCGTTGGATTCAAAGGTCTCAGATACGGCACGGATTGCATAGGGGAATTCTTCTTCGCTGGGCATAACAGGGAGAAGTGCTCTCTCGGCAAGTGCTCCATGTCCGATCTCACGACGTCCCGGTCCTCTGGAGGGCTTTGTCTCACCAACAGAATAGCTCGGGAAGTTGTACTGGTGTATATACCGCTTCTTTGTGATGTAGGGATCAAGTCCTTCTACCTTCTGTGCCTCAGAAAGCGGTGCCAGGGTCACGACATCACAGATCTGTGTCTGCCCACGGGTGAACATGGCGGAACCATGTACGCGCGGAATAACGTCAACCTCTGCTGCCAGCGGACGGATCTGACGGATCTGACGGCCATCCGGTCTCTTGTGCTCCCTGAGAATCATGCGGCGTACGGTCTTCTTCTGATACTGATAGATTGCATCCGGAAGAAGCGACAGCCACTCTTCGTTGTCAGCAAACTTTTCCTTCAGGCGATCTGTGATTTCCGCAATATTGTTCTCACGGGTCTGCTTGTCGTCCGTGAATACGGCAACCTCCATCTCGGAATCCGGAACCTCCTCACGGATCGCTGCAAAAAGCTCCTCCGGAACCGCGCAGCTCTCATAACTATGCTTGGGCTTTCCGCATTCAGCGACGATCTGATCAAAGAAGGCAATGACCTTCTTGTTGGTTTCATCTGCGAGATAGATCGCATCGATCATCTTCTGCTCCGGAATTTCCTGCGCGCCGGCTTCGATCATGATGACCT
>JBJEMO010000024.1:0-22195 GCA_051879715.1 Bilifractor sp. | reverse complement strand
ACTCCACCTGATGCAGTAGCTCAGATGGAGAATGCGAACCGGCGCGTATGTTCAACTTATGAAACTCATGCTAGGCCTGTGACAAGCAATTGTCAAGAGCTTTTATAGCCTGATAATTCCGTTCGCAGTTATCTTGGTCATGCAAGGTAAAGAAGGCCCTCTCTTTCTCCAGATAAGTCTCTTTATTTTTAAAGTCCTGCTCCGCATATTTCAAAAGTGTACGCTTCACATCACTGTATGTCTCGCAGACCGGTCCAAAACCATCCCTCTTATAATCAAAGTACCCATGCTTATACTGGTGATTAAAAAATTCATCGGCATCAAACTGGTAATAAAGCAAAGGCTTATACATATACGCGAAATCCATCGCGACACTTGAGTAATCGGTAATCAGAAACATTGCCCTTCTCAGCAGATCCTGAACATCGCATGTTCGCCAGTCCGCCATGATAATCCGTTCAGATTCTGTATAAAACAAATGCAGGAACCTCTGCATATCGTGATGCGGATAAAAAAGGAGCTTCAAATCATTTGCTTTCAGGAATGAATCAAGCTCAGGATCCTCAAAAAATTGCTGCCACGCCTTATAATATCTGGTTCTGATAAATTCATCATCCGAATCCATCCGCTTCGCAAATGCCGCAGGATTTGCAATCGTCTTTCGCCATGTCGGCATAACCAGGATCATTCTCTCACTCTGCCAGTTATATAAGCCATCAAATCTTGCGAGCCCGAGATATTGCACATAGCCTTTCGGGTATCCAAAGTGATGACTGACATATAAAAATTCCGGCTTTGCACTGCAGACAAAGAGCCTCATCTTCGTATTTCTGTAGTGAAGAAATTCATTGTCATTATGAATCACACCATGTTGAAGAAAAACACGCGTATTTTTCCAGATCCCCGAAACCTCCAGTGCATAGCAGACTGCCGCGTTCGGCTTTCCTGATTTCTGTGAACTGATATTATATTCCGCTGCCAGATAATATGCCCAGTGTTTGATTGTTCCCCATTCGATAATCTCGCCGTGAAGCCCCGTCAGCTTCTGATAGTCCGGCGACCGCGAATCAATCACGTACACGGCATCGGTTGAAGGATATATATTACAAATATACCGGTAAAGCCAGTATCCGTTATCTCTTGCCTCCATCCTCAGCTCACAGATCAGCCATATATGCGGTCTTCTCTTTCGAAGAAGTACGGCATACGGAACAGCCGCAAAAAGCTTGAGAACGGACAGAAGATCGGATCCTCTCACATACCGCACTTTATTCCAGAACGATTTCAGACTCATCGTGAAGTTCCTCCGAGTAATACATGACGCCTGCTGTCACAAAAGCAGGCAGCAGAAAAAATTCATCGAAAAACAGAATATCAAGTCCAAACCATGGAAATACAGTACCTGCACATAAAAGCAGAACAGCCATCATATCTGGCTTGTAATAAGATTCTTCCGTGATTGTCTTTACAGATTTATAAATCCAGGCGATAAGAATCGGAAATCCAAGTATTCCAAATTGATAAATTCCCTGAAGAATCGTATTATGGGATGCCTTATTTCTCAGTGAATCCAGGGTAATATTTGTAAAGCCCTCGCCCAGCAGAAGCAGCTTCGGATTATAGGCAAATTCCCTCAGATAGTCCTTCCACACATCTGTCCTTCCGGTCGTGAGACCAGATATATCATACGCAAATGAAAACCTCTCACTGACCATTTTAAGCAGACCCTGAAATGCCGAGGATGAAGCCACGATCAGTATCGTTGCCAAAATGCCGATCAAAATCCGGAACCGGATGCTCCCTGCATTTCTCCGCCCCATGAGAAGCAGAATCCAGAGAAAAAATTCTGTGGCTCCTACGACAATAAAAGACTTAGATGCCGAGAGAAGCCCACAGTAGAGCAAAAGAACAGCAAAACAGTCAAGAATGAATCTGCGTGTGATTCTTTTCTCTCGTACCAGGACCAGCATGATGCCAGCAAGACAGGCAGTAATCTGAGCGCAATAGAAATTCGCATCCCCATAATACCCCGAGAGCCGTGTAATATTAAGATATGACGCGACATTAATATACCTTGAAATATTTGCATATCCGGCTGCTCTCTGCGCTGTCAGCGCCGCAGAAATAATTCCCGCAGAGAAAAATACCGTCTGTTCAAAAAAAAGATTTGTGTCAGTGATTTCACGAGTTACACAGGGAAAAAGCACCAGCATACAGAAAAACAAAAGATACGCCTTGCTGAAGGAATTCCCTTCTGCCACTTTGGCAATCATCGTCAGAACCACCAGCAGAGACGGCAAAAGAATCTGATACAGCTTCATTTCAAATCTGTGAATAACCAGGCAGTATAAACAAATCACAATCAGTGCAATTGTGAAAAATGATGTGCCGCCGGGCTGCAGCTTAAGAAGCGGACTCCATGGCAGAAAATATAAAAGCACACACAGAATAGCCTTTTTACGGCATGCTGCGACTGCCAGAAGCAGAAACGCAGCTATAGCCAGTATTATCATCGCCCGGCTTCCACGTATCTGCGCAAAGCACAAAAGCAAAGAGATCAAAAAGCTGCCAGACAGCAGGCTCCATGGAGACGCTATATACTCTTCCCGCATTTTCAAATTCCTTCTTTTTTACATGCTGTCATCAGATCAGAAAATCTTTGAACAGCCTTGCGATCCGTAAATTTCCTGTTTAAGAGCTCAGTCTTTTTCTCGCGAATAAGAGATGGATGTTTAAGGATTGCCAGCAGACCATTTCGTATTCCTTCCTCCGAGTTTTCGCACACCCAGCCGTATCCGGTACTCTCTATCATTTCCTCCGAAGACGAAGTTTTCGTCGAAAGAACCGGCGTACCAAGACTGGCCGCTTCTCCAATAACCAGAGGTGCTGCCTCTGCAAAGGACGGAATCAAAAGCAGATCCGCTTCCTTCATGCGACCGTATGGATTCTTGAGCTCTCCCAGAAGCCTCACATTCTTCTCGAGTGCGAGGTCTTTGATCATCTTTTTTGCCTCTTCAAACTCTCTTCCGTTCCCAGCAATCTCATATCTTACTTTTGGGAACTGTTTCACCAGACCGGCAACCACACGAATCGCACGCAGAATACCCTTTTCTCTTCCAAATCTGGCTACGGTAAGAATATAAAACGCATCCTGTTCCCGACGTACCGGGATTTTCTCCGCCATGGAAGCTATATTTTCGTAATCATGGCAGTTTGGGATAACAATCGTTTTATTCTGAAGTTCAGGGACCTCCGCTAGGAATGCCTCCCTACACCCCTCCGAACATGCTGCAATGTAATCAAAAGACCTGTACAATTTCCGGTTATAGGCAGAGACCGCCTGTATAGCTCGAAAATCATTGTGCAGAAAAATTACTTTCTTTTTTGCTTCCGTACAGTGAAGCGCAAATTCAGCGCAGCCCCCATAAAATGCCCTTGGATTTCCACTGTGAAGGAAAGAAATGACGACATCATACCCGTTTAGCTTCTGCTGACGGATTGCTGACAGAGAAAAAGAAATTCCTCTCCCACACGTCCGAGCAACCACTGCCAAAATCGAACGGCATAAACGGTCCCTCCTGCTTTTCATTTCCTGTCCGTCTGTACCCCAGAAACGGACAGCCGTTTTCGGAGACATAACTTTCACATCCTCCGGGATGTCATCCATAAGCTCCCCGACCGGGTTAAGCAGCAACAATGTTATATCATACGATCCGTGAATCTGACGCAGGAGATTCCGCAAAGCCTTCTGCACACCGCCGATCTTCATATTGTTGTTAATGATCAGAAGTTTCATTCTTATATTTCTCCCGCATCTGCTGATCTGCAATTTTATAGATAGCAAAAACAACCATACCTGATATCAGGAAGACAACTCCGCCACAGAGAATCCAACTTCCGTAATTTGTAATATTTATGTGTCCGATCAACAATCTCCCGATAAAAATCATCAGGTTCAGCAAAACTAAGCTTCCACCGAAATACAGAAAGCTTTCTGACATCGAAATATGGAGGATATACCTCGATGCGTATCGGATATAATAAATTCCTCGGAACAGGGTAGCCGCCAATGTCCCCGCCACAACGCCAAGCAGAGGATGAAACTGTACCAGGATGCAGGACAGGCCGAGATTGACAGCCGCTTCCCCATACGCTCCCCACCTCGTCTGCTTCAATTGATTTGCAGCAACCGGAAGACTTGCGGCCGGAAATGCCATGCAATTCACGGCCTCCGCCAGAATCAGAACCAGCGCAAACTCCGGCTGCAGATAATTTACATCGTTGATGCCACTGGTATAAAGTCTGACAAAGGGAACGATCAGAATTCCCGCACATCCAAAAAGAACGAGTGATGCTGACGTGAGTAAAATCAGATATTTACGATATTCCCGGCGAAGTTTATCGAATTCCTTCTTGGCAAACAGCTCGCCGAACATCGCCTCCATCCCACCCGAGAAAGCCTCAACCAGAACACGGATGTTGCTGATAATCATGTTGTAGACTGAATAGACAGCAACAAGTTTCGCATCCGCGAACAAAGTGAGTAACATCACATCCGTATTCGTATGCAGAAAATACGCAATGTGCTGACCAAGGCCCGTCCACTTCTGCTTCAGCTTAACCGTTTTTGTCGGCTTTCTAATGATTCGATAATGGTGCCGCACATAAAATGCATACAAAGCAGGTCTTGTCACAAATACAAGGCTGCTTCCCAGCTTCACAATAAGAAAATCACATCCAAGTCTGGTTAAAATAATCAGAATAGCAGTGTTTGCAATTGTCGTAGCAATCAGAATGATATTATTCACGTATACATGCTGATCCGCAATAAGCAATGTAAGGTTCGTCAGGCCGCCCATATACTGCGCCAGCGTGGACATTCCGATCACAAATACAAGGCCGAATACATATGTCCTCGAAAACAGGGTCACATGCGCAATGTAAGGATAGATCAGTCCAAGAACGATACTGTACAAAACAAAGATCAGCGATATATGCTGAAAAAACCGTCTCTCAGCTCTGTACACACCGCTGATTCCAGCGGCATCTCCAGCCGCAAGCGGCTGATACAGCTCCGCTCTCGCAACGCCTCCGATTCCACCTTCCAGCAGCGAAATATAGGACAGGAACTGCGTGATCGATACCGATATTCCATACGCCTCAGATCCGTATGTTGAAATCAGCATATGCGGAATCAGAATTCCGCAGGCCAGAGTCACCGCCTGATTCATGAGAGATGTAACTATATTCAATTTCTCGCGTGTGATACCATATTTTCTCATGACACCTCTTGTGATTCCGACTGACTCTAAAGCCCAAGCCACGCAATCAGGAATTTCATTTTATCTTTAAAGGACAGATAGATAAAGTATCTGCGGTAACGGATAGACGAATTAAAATCATCTCGAAAATGACGGCGCCTCCTTCTTTCCGAGCAGCCCGCATGCGTGCCTTCTCTTCTCATATAAAAATATGCATTACTGAAATTGCGCATATAATATCCGGCCAGTCTTTTTTTGTCTTCGGAACCGCTCAAATGCCAAGTTTCCATGTACTGCAAAAGATAATGAAACATATCATTTGCCAGCCGGTCTGATGCATTGCCCGTACATTGGCATGCCATAATGCTGTTCTCACGATAATGATACCGATACAAGACAGCCGGAATATAGAAAATAGTTCTGGCTAATGTCAGCGGATGCAGAAGCTGCACCTTATCCTCACCATATTTTTTACCTCTCATGCCGGAGTAATCCGTCGCATCATGTTTAAATAAAGAGGCCCGGAATGCTTTGATGCACAAAGAGTTCAATTTATCTGAAGAAATGAGCTGCCTGCGAAAGTCAATTACATCAATCTTCTTCGGATCATCTCCCAGATCACCTATTCGCTGCATTGTCATTTCTTCATTTTTCCAGACACAGCCATTGAAAAGAAGAATATCCGGATTCTTCTCACAAAGCGTCTGATCAATTGTTTTCAGACAGACAGGCTCCAGTGCATCATCACTGTCAAGAAACAGCAGATACTCTCCACGGGACTGCTGAATCCCATGCTGTCTTGCCAAAAACTGCCCGCTGTTCGACTGATGCAGAGCATGAACTCTCGAATCTTTTTCGGCGTAAGAATCAGCTATTTTTCCGCTCTGATCCGTAGATCCGTCATCAATCAAAAGAAGCTCCCAATCCGAAAAATCCTGCTGGAAAACAGATTGAACACAACGCTGAAGATATGACTCTGTATTATATACCGGAACAATAATGCT
Source organism: Bilifractor sp. (assembly GCA_051879715.1). GTDB lineage: Bacteria > Bacillota > Clostridia > Lachnospirales > Lachnospiraceae > Bilifractor. Next base: position 15,930 of record JBJEMO010000024.1, on the reverse strand, counting down.
GAATCTCATATCTTACTCCTATATGTTTTCAGATAGTCCCGACTTCCCTTAAGCATAAGCCGAAAGGCATCAGAGGGAGACACATCACTTTTATATTCCCGCATATGGCGAATCAAAAACAAAAAGTCAAATGCAATAAAGAAAAACGGATGAAGGCAGGCATAAGCGGCTCCTTTATCAAAAAAGAATTTCCGATGTCCCGCTTTCCAGGACGATGATTCTCCCTGATGAAGCTCCGCCAGAGCATATGGCGCCGTATACATGCGAATTCCTTTCCTGAGACATTCCTGCAGAAAAATCGTGTCTTCACCAGATCCATATCTGGCCCCTCCACCAAAAAGGAGGCTGAATCGAATACCTGAGCCAACGATTGCACTTCTCCTGAAGGCAATTCTCGCCGCTCCATATTGAGCATAGTTAAGCCATGTTACTTTTGAATAGGTTCGATTTATTTTCCGCACCGGTCTTTCTTCTATCAAATTGAAGATCAGAAGATCTGCCTGCGGGCATTCACGAAATGCCTGCAGAACAATTGAGGGATACTCATCGGCAAAGCGCATGTCATCATCTGCGAGTATACAGATGTCTCCGGTCGCATGATCGAGCACCAGGTTTCTGTTTTTTCCGACACCAGTTTCTGCAGTATTCAGATACTCAACTTTTCTTCCGTTGGAAATAAAAATCTCCTCTCCACACCTTCCGCACTGATTGCCAATCAAGACATCTGTTCTTATATTCATCCTCTTCTCAAGCGATCTGTCCGTCTGGTTCATTGTGACAACCAGCGTCTCTAAAGAAATAGAACCGTTTCTCGTGCGTTCATCCATTCACAATCTCCGTCACCCTGTTTATTCATCCGATAATGTTGAAAACAGGGATTCACAGTCGTAAAGCGCCTGCGAATCCCTCATTTTCATTATCCATGTTCAGGCAGATACCATCTTGCCGTCCTTCCCGAAGTAATACATACCTCCCGGAATCCCATAGCTGTTATCGCCGACCCACATAGTCGCATCGGTGTACATCATTCCGCTTGACCGGTTAAACATATAATAATCATCCCCGATCTTCGTAAAGCCCTTGACCTTCTCGCCTTTCAGATAGTAGTAGGTATATGTTTTCCCGTCTTTGTGTGTCTCCTGTACGAAGCCGGACTGCAGTTGCATTTTCCCATCTTCTCCAAAGGCATAAAAACCGCCAGGGAATCCATAACTGTTGTCTGAAACCCAGTATGTACCATTCGTATACATCATGCCTGAACTTGTATTAAAGAGGTAGTAATCATCGCCAATCTTTGTAAAGCCTTTAACTCTGTCTCCATTGACGTAATAGTATGTATATCCGCCTTCTTTGATAAATCCGTTCTTCAGCTGCATTTTACCATCTGATCCAAATGAATACATACCGCCCGGGAATCCGTAACTGTTGTCCGGAACCCAATATGTCCCATTTGCGTACATCATGCCGGAATTTGCATTAAAGAGGTAATAATCATCGCCAATTTTCGTAAATCCCTTAGCTCTCTCACCGTTTACATAGTAGTATGTGTAATCACCCTCTTTTACAAATCCATTTTTCAGCTGCAGCTTTCCATCTGCGCCAAAATAATACATACCGCTGGCAATGCCATAGTCGTTATCGCCAATCCACATCGTGGCATCCTTGTACATTTTTCCATTTCCACGATTGAACAGGTAATAATCATTGCCAACCTTCGTAAGTCCCTTGGCAGCCTGGTAATTGCTGTAATAATAGGTATTATCATTGATCGTAGCAAAACCATCCTTCACAAGATATCCGTCTGATCCAGCATAATACCAGCCGCTTGCCAGCGCACAGCCCTTCTGGCCCGTCGTCGAATCTACATATACGCCCTTGCTGACACTGACCTTGCCAAGCGTTTCTGAAAACACGATTCCATTTGCCGTCTTCGTCAGCCCGTAAAAAACCTTTCCATTTTCGTCTGCATAATATGTATCGCCCTGATAAGTAAACATTCCTGTGCAGACACCTGTTTTGAGACCTGTTTTTTCGTCAAAATGGTACCAGGTAATGTCTTTGACATTATCTGTCACTGTATATGCATTTCCATACGCCACATGATGAGACGCATCAATCCAATACGTTCCTTCATCCAATGTAACAAATTGTCTCCACAGATCTCTTCCGGCAACATTATATCTGGTTCCGGTTCCATCTGAGTAAAAGGCACCTCGTATAAGCTGTCCCTTGTCGTTAAATGTGTAGGTCAGCCCATTAATCTTTGTCTCACCTGTCGCAGCTTTTCCTGTTGTCGGATCAAAATAATAGTAATAGCTGTCTTCCATGGACTGCCAGCCGGACAACAGCTTTCCTGCGCGGGCATAATACCGACCACCATCCTTCTCAAAGAAGCCGGTCAGCTTATCTTTGCATGTTCCCTTATCGCCGAGATCATACCAGAATGAACCGTCCTCTCCCGTCGTGAAGCTCGGAAGCTCCTGCACACCTGTGAGCGCTTTCCCATCCTGATAATAGCTCCAGTTTTCTCCTTCCTTGGACCATCCGTTCTTTACATGCTGCTTCAGCGTGTAAGAATCCTTGAAATCCATAACCTTATTCGGAAAATGGGCGCCGTAATCGCCAGCCTGGTTTGTGCTGTTGTCGTATGGATACAGGCCATACTTCTCCTGATATTCTGTCTGAGATGCCAGTGACTTCAGAATGTGGAAATGAGCGTAAATATCATAGCTCACTTCGCCAGTCAGGCTGCAGGTAAGTTCATTTTTCTCATTCCAGGTCGCATCCGCCTTTGGTGTCAGCTTCAATCCGCTCAGCACACAGATCGGATTCGCCGTTGTCGGATTAACCGGTTCTGTCTGCGTAATAAAGCCAAAGGTAACAGTCAGCTTATTGCCATCCAATTCTGCAGATTTCAGCGTAAAGAAGTCATTCGCAAGCCGCAGATTCTTCGTATCCACTGAGAAGTTATCAGGAATATTCAGGGTAAATGTCACGGTAGTCAGCGGACTGATCCGCTCTGCCAGCTGCAGCATAAAATCCCAGGCCGTTTTTCCTTCCTGATCGCCTCCTGGAAGCATATATAGAAGTCCTGACAATTTATCAGGTATTTTTACCTTTGACATATCAACAGCAAATGTATATGTTGCCGTACCAGAATCGTCCGTATTCTTCAGCCAGTATGTCGGCGGATCATCCTTGTCATAGTCAGAATCCTCAACCGTGCGGTTCCAGGCCAGAAGTCCTGTTGCATCGACGCCATTAGCTGTATTAAAATCGGCGCTCGCTTCATTCTTCTCATACAGATAAGCTGTCAGCTTAGAGGCAGTATTCAGGGCTGCATTGATCGCTGCCGTCTGTGCCTGAACGGCGGCTGCATCCTCTGCAGAACCGTTCTTGATCGCCTCCTGATAGGCCTTCTGATATTCGCTATTAATCGTATTCTGAAAATCCTGCAGCTTAGAAGTCAGTACTGCGCCTATTGTCAGGGTGCGAAGGCCGCTGCCCTCCTTCGGTGTAAACTGAAAATCCTGCATACTTCCGGCTTCCGGATAATCAAATACCAGCTCTGTCTTTGTCGTATTGACATCCTTACCGTCTACAGTACCGATTTTCTGCAGTGAAATTTTCAGATACCCGAATGTCACATCTCCACTATTTATCTTAACCGGATTCCCATTGTATAAAGCTTCCAGCGGGAGTGTCGACGGCTGCCCGTAGATCATGTTCAGGGTACTCTTTGTAAACTTGAGTTCTGTCGGATCCACGACATGGAGAGTCTTTGAACCCAGCACGGTTCCGTCTTTCGAAACAAGCTGAACGACTGCGTCACCCAGTGCCGATGCAGTAAACACGCCATCCGATGAAAGACTTCCTGTTTTTTCATCAGCAAGCTTCAGGGAAGCCCCTTCCGGAAGATCAATGCTTCCACCAGTGGATGTAACGCCGCTTGCTGTAACCTTGAGACTGCTTCCTTTTGTCAGGTAATCGTAATCCGAGGACAACACGGCATGATCAAATACGTTAGATGGTTTAGCCGTTGATGCGATCAGAAGGGACGAACTGACAGAACGCTCATACCCATCGGACGGACTGTTGACAACTGAAATTTTATCCGAACCTTCTGTTTTTGCAGCAAACGTACTGGAACCTCCGCCGTCAAGGTTAACGGCATCCACACAGCCGGCATCCAGCATGATCTGAGCAATCTCCTGCGGACTTCCACCGGCAGAATAGGGTTCCTGACGGCCATCAAGAACCATAAAGACAACCTTTCCGTCATAGGTAATGCCGACGCAGGTTCTTGATACACGATTCGACGTGTACGAGCTGTCCTCACCGACAACTGATTTCCCGTCCTTAACCAGACGCGCATTGGCACCGACGGCTTCTTTGATTCTGCTCTTATAGGTATCGAAATCAGACTGGCTGTCTCCGATGACCGCACTCCCATCATCAAGAATAGCGAAAAAGCCTTCATTTCCAAGCGCATGGTACTGCTTGCCATCCATGACAAGAAGTCCGGTTGGCTCTCCAGTGCTCATGTTGTAGAAATCGGCATTAATACCAACAATTGATTTAAAATTCGGAATATAGGCAGCGGAATCCTTTTCATCAGAATGAGCCGTTTCTGCTGCCTGCATCTGCTCTGAAACTCTCTGCATGCCCCAAGCGGAAGCATCATGGTCCTTGTAGTTCGCACAGACTTTGACGTCATCCCGTGACACGTCTGCCGTTGCCAGGAAGTATACTATCTGCTTGTTATCAGCAGTCGTTGCCCGCTTTTCTACCTCTGTAATTCCGGGAGCCAGTGTCGATGATGTTGTAGAAAAAACCGAATAGTATGATTTTTCGCTCTCGTCGTGTGTGCCCAAGTATAAATAATCAGCAAATGCGTAGCAGCTCGCCTGACGGATATCCGCATTAACACCATCTGCAAGATAAGTACCTTCCAGTGTGGTAATCCCCTCATTTGCCTTATATGTGCTGTAAACTGCATCGCGTATATCAGCCCTTGTCGTTTTCCCCGGAAAACGGTGAGCAAGGAAAAACTGCATCCGGATCTTGTCTGTCAGATTAGCTGTGCAGTAATTGCGAATCAGTTTGCTCAGAGATGTGCCGCTACTCATATTCTGAAGGAGATAATACGCATCCATATCTCCGTAAAAATCAGTCTGGCTGAAGGAATGGCCACCCGTAATCGGGGCTGTATAAAGAAAATACTTGTCATTCTCCGTCCGGATCTTGTCCGCCATCTCATCGACAGTTCCCGAATCTATCCCCGTCGTCTGAACAAGCCACACAAGGTCACACAGATCACCTGCCCAGCTTCCGAGATCCTCCGTATTCTGGTTCTTTGTATGATAGGACATATCCATACATCCGAACATATGCCCGAAATCCACCTCGTTGCCGTTCGGGAGAGTGAAATTCTGAAGATTCCGAAGAGCCTCTGCCGATGTAGCATTAGCCTTATCCTGATCCGCCACATACGTAACAAATGCTGTATTTTCAGGGCCGCAGAAGGTTGTCCAGGCGCTGGTCGTATATCGCTCAACACCCGTACGAATATAATTAATAATCAGACCATATGCGTCTTCACCACTATGCTCTTTTACATATGCATCTGCATATGTTTCAAGTGCGGTAAGATCCGTCAGAAAATCCTGGTACGAGGATACACTCAGTGTTTCATTCGCAGTGCCTGTTTCGGTTGATGCAGAATTTGAATCAGCTGACGCGGAGACTGTACTTTCTGATTTCACAGCGGCTGATTCAGCTGAAGAATCCACTTTGGATTCCTCAGCTGTCACCTGTTCACTGTCTGATGACTCAGAGCTGCCGCTTTCTGCCGGTGTCTCGGAAGACGAATCGGTCTGCACATCTGCCGTATCATCCTGCAGCAACTCCGACGAATCAGAGTTATTTTCGGAAGAAGTTGTCTCCACCGAAGCGGATTCCATACTATCCGTGTTATCCTCTGCCAGCGCCGTAACCGGGCTCAATAAAACAGAGGTGCTCATCATAGCCGCCAGAAGCCATGAAATCACTCTGGCGTTTCTGCCCTTTTTCATACTATTCTACCTCCTGAATTCCTGCAAAAATATTGCAATTTATACACTGCCAGACTGCATCTTGCCGTCCGATCCGAAATAGTACATACCTCCTGCGATTCCATAGCTGTTATCACCAACCCACATCGTCGCATCGGTATACATCATTCCGCTTGACCGGTTAAACATATAGTAGTCGTCGCCAATCTTTGTAAATCCCTTAACCTTATCGCCATTCAGATAATAATAGGTATATGTCTTCCCATCTTTATGTGTTTCCTGCACAAAGCCATTCTTCAGCTGAAGCTTACCATCTGCGTCAAAGGCATACATGCCGCTTGCAATACCATATGTATTATCCGGGACCCAGTATGTACCACTCTTATACATCATGCCGGAGCTTGCATTAAACAGATAATAGTCATCGCCGATTTTCGTGAAGCCTTTAACCTTATTGCCATTCAGATAATAGTAGGTGTATGTCGTCCCATCTTTATGCGTCTCCTGCACAAAGCCATTCTTCAGCTGGAGCTTACCATCCGCACCAAATGTGTACATGCCTCCCGCGATTCCATATGCATTGTCGGGGACCCAGTACGTGCCGTTCTTATACATCATGCCGGAGCTTGCATTAAACAGATAATAGTCATCGCCGATTTTTATAAACCCTTTGACGCGGCTTCCGTCCGCATAATAGTAGGTGTTTCCATTTTCTTCGATGAAGCCCTTGAGAATCATGCGTCCATCTGCGTCAAATGAGTATTCACCCTCGGGGATTGAATAATCATTCGTCTGTGTCACCCAATATGTACGGTTCCTGATGATTTCTCCCGTTGAAGTCCGTGCGTAATAATAACTTCCGTCAATCTTTATTAAGCCCACGCCAACCTTGACACCGTCAATGTAATAATACTTAGAACCATCTCCATCACAGATGCCATTCTTGGACGTATCTGCATCGTGAACGATCACACCGTCTGCATCAAATGAGTACTGATAAGCAGGAAGCGGAAGGCCGTTATTCTTCTCAACTTTATAGGTACCGTCTTTAACAGCCTTGTCATCCTGTCCGAAATAATAGTAATTAATTTCTCCTGAATCCTTTGTGACTCTCACAAGACCAGGATAAGCTTCTATCATTCCGTCCTTTGTCCAGTATGTATCCGCCCCCACGGTGTAAAGTCCGCTCTGGTTGCTGAGGAAAACACCGGTTTCAGCATCAAAAAGGAATCGCCCGGTTGTCGAACCGTCCTGGCCTGTAATTGTTCCGCTGATACCTTTCACAATATAGCCGGACTCATCGAAATAATATATATTTCCGTCAATAGTCTCCCACTGTCCTTTATAGGCGATGGAACCATCCTTGTAATACGTTGTTCCATGATCGTCTGTCAGCCAGCCGGTCTGCAGCTTCCACTGGGCATACAGCGTGATATCTGTTTTCAGTACACCCTTCCCCACAGATCCTTCATCAGCATATGATGCACCTGTTCCATCTGCGCTCGTATTCCATCCTGTAAAGATGTAATTCTCACGGGTAAATGCATTCTTTGTAAGAGTGTAATCAGTATCCGGATCGCATGGTACGGTCATTGTTTCCATGGAGCCACTTCCGCCATTGGCATCAAAGGTCACCGTATAGGAATGAAGTACAGTCTTAGTGAACTTCGCCGTATAAGTGACATTTTCTGTTACTGCAGTATCATCCGTCAGGTCCGGATCCCACCCTGAGAAGGAATAGCTGTAGTACTCGTCATCTGCTTTTGCAGGAGTTGCTCCCGTATAAGTCGGATGTGTGCCATACGCCACTTTATCCAGCACAGCCAGAACAGTTCCATCTTCATTCTTAAAGGTCACTGTATAGGTATTTACAACCTGTTCAAACTGCGCTGTATACGTTGCATCACCTGTCACAGGCGCGATGTCCGGGCTCCAGCCGCTGAAGGTGTAGGAATACTGCGCGTCACCTTGTTTTGTCGGAGTATCGCCGCTGTAAACAGGTGTGGCGCCATATTCGAGAGTTTCTGTCTTGAGGACAGTTTCATCAGCATTTTTCCAAGTAATTGTGTACGTATTGACTGTCTTGCTGAAGGCCGCTGTATAGGTCGTATTGCCTGTAATCGCATCAACCGCAGGTGTCCATCCACTAAAGGTATATGTATACTGTGCGTCAGCTGCCTTTGCAGGAGTTTCCCCCTTATACTTCGGAATTGTGCCATATGGGACGTCTGTGTCAGTCTGAAGAATTGTACCGTCCTCATTCTGCCATTTCACGGTATATGTGTTTACAGACTCCGTAAACTGAGCCTTATATGTCACATCCCCGGTTACAGCCTTAACGCCTGTCGCTTCACTTCCGTCAGCTTTCCATCCGGCAAAGGTATAGCTATGCTCCGCATTACCTTGTTTAACCGGTGTCTCACCGGCATAAGACGGAACCTGACCATATGGTACTGTATCTACTGCCAGAACAGTCCCATCTTCATTTGCCCATGTCACAGTATAGGTATTCACAGTCTGTGTATAGACAGCCTTATATGTCACATCCGCTGTAACTGCAGTAACCTCCGGATCCCATCCGCTGAATGTATAGCTGTACTGCGCATCGCCCTGCTTGACCGGTGTCGCTCCATCGTATGACGGGGTTGTACCCGCTTCAACATTCTCATCTGTTTCAAGGACGGTACCGTCATCATTGACCCATGTCACCGTATAGACAGCCGCAGTTCCGCCCCATGTCCCGTTTACATAAGATATGCTGTCTCCGGACTTCGCTACAGATGTCTCCGTGTACGTGCCATCAGCATTTTTAAGTTTCGCCGGTGAAATCGCGATATCATGGTTCGTCATATCAGAACCGCTCTGTGTATACTGATGTGTTGCCGTCTCTGTTCCCGGTGCACCTGACTGATTATAGACACCCGAACCACTCGAGCAGATATTGGCACCATGTTCAGTTGTATAGATACCGCCTTCCGCAGTGAGTGAGCCGTTTACCTCTATTTCCGCGTCAGAAAGATCCGCTGCAGTCCGATTATATGATCTTCCAGGGACATAAACTGCCGAAACAAATTTTCCGCCGCATGTATAAGAACCCCAGTCATCCTGATCATAGACATACAGGCTCTTACCGCTTGCGACAGTCAGATCCGCATCATCCGCGATGTGGATTCCAACTCCCGGAAGAACAGCCGCATTCTGATTGACTGTCAGCTTTCCACCCTGATCAATCTGAATCGTCATATTGCTTGTAATCGGAAGAACATAGCTTGCTGAATCAACTGACATTCTCATCAGTGACAGTTTCAGGCTGTTAAATTCTGCCGTTCCATTTATATCATAAACAACCCTGTCCTTAGCTCCGTCATATGCCTTCGTCAGACTGCCGGAATCAATCTTGAACATTCCGTCATCGCCGATAAAGTGAATGCTCGTTCCAAAGGTCTGCCTCGATGCATATAGGCCCGTATAGACAAGCTCAGCTGCACCTTTTTCTATCGTCAGAGGCGACTCGATATTCTGTACATAGTACTGACTGAACGGAAATACACTGTTTCCCATACCCATGGTCGCAGAACCGCCCCGGAAGTCCGCAATCTGGAACCACTCATACACATTTGCGCCAGACTGAGCATTAACTGTTCCTGATCCGGTAATATATCCCCATGCATACAAGCTGCCGCCATTTCCGACAAGCATGCTGCTTCCGTCTTCGAGCTGGATTCTTCCATACGCTCCGGACATCCTGCCGGCGTTGGATCCCGATGCCGCTCGGTACTGTCCGCCCACGCTGACCGCACCATTCACAGTGAGTGATGACCCGCCAGTGAGCGTCAGCCGTCTGTATTCATCCTTATCCGTGGATTCACTGCCTTCACTCAGGACCTTCGGTGTAGTCGTATACATTGTGCCTGCATCATCGAAAGGAATCAGGAGCGTTATTCCAGAGGGTATCGTATACTGGCCACTGATGGAACCACTTGACTTCAAGGTAATTTTTGCAAGCTGATGATTCTGCGCATATTGCACAGCCTGATTAAGATCAGTATAGAGCTGTCCGCCTGTCTCAAAGACAGCACTGCCTGCAGGAATGAACCTTGCAGATACGCTGCAGTCCTCACTGATATTCAGAGACGTCACAGCATTCGTCGACAGGCAGGTACCGTTGCTCTCGTTGTACCAGCCGAGAAACTGATATCCGTCTGCAGGAGTTGCGGACATCTGATAGGATGTGAGCGAGCTCTGCGTCCTCGTTGTATCGGCCGTGACCACCGTTCCATCGACGGTATAGCTGCCATTTTCCGGCTTGAGGAATGTTGTCGTTACCTGCGCATCAATAAGAAGCTGAACCCCGTTCAGAGATATCTTTGTGGCTGTCGTCGAACCGGATTGAATTGCAATCGAAACAGCTGCATTCGGATCGAGCTCCTTTGAGAAGCTCCCACTCTGCGTCACCGCATTCCCATCGATTTGAATGGTACCTCCTCCAGTCTGAACAGAGTAGGTAAACTTCAATGTGGCCTTAGACGTCTTCTGGTTCGTGAGCGTCAAAGTAGAAGAATAATTAGTTCCATAGCAACCTGTGCTGCTGGTAACCGAACCGACAATTGAGTCTCCTTCTGCTGTCCAGGCATTATCTCCATTACCGGAATAACTAAGTCCGATTGTTGAATCACTGAGTCCTGTAAGCGTACCGCTGGTTGCTGCCATAGCCTTGATACTCCAGAGATCCGGCTCCAGTGTCAGGATCATTAAAAGAGCCATAATCATGGCCGCAATTCGTCTGAGCATTCTCTTCAACTCATTCATACCTTTCACCTCTCCTGTTATACCTTTATCTTCTTCCCAGTGCACTTCTTCCGGAAGCGCGTCGGCCAGAAGCTTTCGCTTCACTTTGCAACTGCATATATATGCCAAATCCTATGCAGAATGAAATCGCCGCCCACGCATGAGCCGGATGCAATAAAGTTCCCGCTTCGTAAAATCGGAAGAACTCATCAACGAACCGGAAGATGCCATACGACATCATGTAGATCGGATAAATCTCACCTCTTGACCTGCCAGATGAAAGTCTCCTCACGATCCAGATCATAAAGATCACATAATACACAAGCTCTGCCTCTCTCGTCGGCCACCGAAGCTGCGTCCCCGGTATGTGCCACCCAAAGCAGCATCCACTGACAAGGCAGTTGACTCGTGCACACATCAGCGTAAAAATCATACAGATCGTACAGTAATCGAAAACCTGAGAGCTCTTCAGCCTAAGAAGCTTTGCCATGCAAAAATAAAACACCGGCATAAAGAACACGCCGCCAAACAAGCTCATATTGCCAACTGTTTTCAGATCGAATCCTGATTCCGCAAATGCAAAAATCTTGACACAGAAGACTCCCCATGTCGTATGCAGAACAGCGATAAGAATTGCTATATACCATTTCAGCTTCAATACTTCTCTGTGAGCAAAAAGCCAGCAGAACGTGAAGATTGTTCCCGCAAGAAGCATTATCAAAAGGAAATGGCCGCTAAGCCACTCTAAAAACATTCAGTTCTCCCCCCCATTTTCATTTATCTTATTTTTTCTGCTTCTAATCACACGTGCCGGTACTCCTGCGGCAATCGAATATTCTGGTATATCCTTCGTTACAACAGAACCGGCACCAATCACACAGCCCTTTCCTACATGAACTCCAGGCAAAATGATGACCCGATCGCCTATCCAACAGTCATCTCCAATCTCAACAACCTTCTCGTTCTTAAAGCCTTGCCGCATCATAGGGATATCTGTTCTGACAAACTGATGATTGCGAGTAATGATAGTGACATCCTCACCCATCATGACATATCTTCCAATTCTGCATGTACCGTATATCTTTGCATTCACACCAATGCCGGAATAATCTCCCAGAGAAACCTTCGATGAAAAAATAGCACCCTTTTCAATATTCACATGACTTCCACAGCTTCTCAGCATCAGCCTCCCGCAGAATCTTCGAAAAGCAGTCTGTCCCAAATGAAGTGAGCTGTATGAAGCAGGCAGATGTATGGCAATCGGATAATACAAAAGTGCCCCGAGCTTTCTTTTCACTTTATGAAGCCGTTCCTGATTCATTGGCAGCCTGATATCCCTTCATGTTGTGAATCTGATCCAGCAGATCGTTGACGCCGCTCTGTAGATCATTAAGCGTTTTGAGGTCCTGATCGGTCCAGGAATCTTTTTTTGTCAGTGTACTTATATCGAGATACACGGAAATAAGATTGCCATCTGTTCCCGGCACCTGCCCGATCAAATATCCGTTCTGCTCATCGCCAAAATCGAGACTAAACAGCTTTACACTCTCTTTCCCTGCTTTTCCGTAAAAATCGATGGAGCCTGTGCCAGAAGAAAGATTGCTCTTCACCTCTACAGAATCAGTCCAGTCTGTGGGAAGCGACAAACTGCCGACAGGCGTTTCTATCTGTACACTTGCCTCTACCGAGGATGTTATGCTTTCATTTTCGGATGCTGTCACCTCAGACTCCTTCTGACTGTTCTTCCTCGATACAGTATGACTGATTACAAAAACAACGATAAGAAGAACAACAATGACTGCTATCCCAGCAATCAGAAAAGCTGTACCTTTCTTATGCGATCTCTCATTCATGTCTTATCCCCCTTTTTATCAGAATAAGAATATTTGCCTCCATACCCATATCGATATGCGTATTTATCGCCATACTTGTATCGATAAGAATATTTCACGGATTTCATCGTCATATCATTCAGTACGACACCGCACAGATTCCCTCCAACCCGCTGCAATGCCTCCGCAGAAAGATTGAGCTCGTCTACTGTTGTGCTTCCCGATCGTGCAACTAGAATCACACCATCTGTATAAGAAGAAAGGATCTGAGCGTCCGCGACCGTATTGATAGGCGGTGCATCAAAAATTACATAGTCATACGTATCTGCGCAGGTTTTAGCAAATGCCTTCATTCTATTGGAGGCAAGCAGTTCTGACGGATTAGGCGGTATGGTTCCTGCGAAAATAATTGAGAGTGGGATTCCTTCCACATATCGCTGATTCAAGGATCCGATGCCTGCCAGAAAATCAGACAGTCCGGACTGCACATGCGTATCCCAAAGCCGTTGCTGCACCGGTTTTCGCATATCAGTGTCGATTAAAAGCGTATTTTTTCCGAGCATTGCAAAGCTGATTGCTACATTAGCAGCCGTCAGACTCTTGCCGTCAGAAGGTTTTCCACTCGTAAAAACAAATGACCGGCACGGATGGTTCTCATTAGGAACCATACAGAACATCATGCTCGTGCGAAGTTTGACATAAGCCTCTCTGATATCAAATGGAGACTCATTCGTCAGCAATCTTTCTCTATCTAAACGAGCGGATTTACTGTCTGACCTGTGTTTCCTCGCTGTCTTCTTCGTCATCTTCCTGTGTATTCCTTTCCCTCACTTCCCAGTAACCATTAGCCTTTCTGTCAGGTTCAATCTGGGGGATGCTTCCAAGAACCGTAAGCCCGCCCAGATCCTCCAGATCATCTGGAAGGTAGATTGTCCGGTCAGAAACCATTCGAAGCACCAGAATTATCATCGCAAGAATCATACCAACAGCCGCTCCTATGGCGCTGTCAAAAATCACGCGTGGAGATGACTGCTCGGTCGCCACTTCCGGCTGATCAACCACCTCTACTCCACCAACCTTCGTAATTCTTTCCATCACCTGGGGAGCAACCGTTGCATAAGAATCAGCTATTTCACAAGCGAAATTTGCATCTGCAGAAGACACAACAACCTCCAGAAGCTGTGTATTCGTAACCACCGACGCCTTCGTCATAGCTCCCAATTCTTTTCTGCTGATATTCCTGCTCTTGTCTCCGAGATCCTCCAATACCGCATCGAGAACAGAATTACTGCTCAGAATCTTTGAATACGTTGTGGCAAGGCTTTCAGCAGCCTCCAGATCATTTGTATTCACGCTCTTATTCACGTAGTCATCAGCGGAATTATACACATAGAAGCTGACCCGCGATTCATAGATTGGAGTAATCAGAAACCTGGTTATGCCGTAGACCGCTGCACCAGCGATCACTCCGGCTAGTATGATCCAATAAAAATGCGCCATAGTAAACCGTATGACGTCCAGCAGGTTCACATAGCTGTTATTATGTTCCGTCTGTCTTTCATTCATGTACTGTGATTCCTGTACTATCGCCATTCATCATCTGGCGCCCTTTCCTGTAATAACTACTCTGACTGTCATCAAAATACACAACAGGTCCATTTTCATGGATCGTTTTTTGATATATTCCAGATCATATCTGAGCTTCTCCTCTGGCTCCAGTTCATATCCTCCATTGACCTGTGCCCAGCCAGTCAATCCGGGCATTGCTGAAAGTCTTTTTCCGAAATCCGGTATAAACTCCGAAAATCTGCGGTAAAAATAAGCTCGCTCTGGTCTTGGGCCGACAAAGCTCATATCTCCCTTCAAAATATTAAAGAGCTGAGGAAGCTCATCCAGACGAGTCTTTCTCAGAAACCTGCCAACCCGGGTACAACGCGAATCCTCTCTTTCCGCCCATTGCGGTCCCTTTTTCTCTGCGTCCATCCGCATAGAACGGAATTTATACATCATAAACGGTTTCCCATTCAGCCCAAGCCGTTCCTGCCGAAACAAAGCCGGTCCCGGTGAATCTAATCTGACCACTATACCGATCATGATCATCGGCACAAAAAGAAGCAGAAGGGAAGCAGCAGACAGAACCACGTCAAAGGCACGTTTCTGTGTCAAATATCTTTTTTTCCCTTTTCCAATGTGATTCTCTAATTGAACTTCATGGATCCGCTGCCCATACTGTTCCCTATGCCAGTTAGCTGTTTCCTCCATCTCCTTCTCCAGCCTTCCTCATTCGTTTCCTATATTTTTGAAATCCTAAAATCGCATAAATAAAAAATGCCTTTGTACTTTTTATCAGCGAAAGATGCAATATATCGCGATAAATATGCCATCTCTCCATCGCGACATGCAGCTTATTCGATGCCCTGGAATTCTGCCGCAATCTGTATGCGGCAAGCACACGTTGATTTCCTCTTGCTGTATATCCTTCCTTCATAAGAAGCAGCCAGAATGCCAGATCTTCGTGATAACAGTTATCAGGAAATCTGTAATGGTCTGTTATTTTCTTCGACAGCATCACTGTCGAACAACTGATAACGCTCGACGACAGCATATGGTTAAAATCAGTGCGCTTCGGAACCTTAAAGTCCCTCCACAGACATCTGCCATTCTCGTCAATCATCCGATATGAGCAGTACAATATGTCTGCTTTCGTTTCTGCAGCAAGCCAGATCTGCTGCTCCAGCATCTCCTCATACCAAATGTCATCACTGTCAAGCAAAGCAACATAATCTCCATGGCAAAGGTCAAAACCGATATTTCTTGTCCTGGCCGCACCAGCATTTTTTTTATTCTGCTGTATATGTATTCTGGCATCATGCAGTGCGTACTCTTTAGCTACAGCGGCCGAATGATCTGTTGACGCGTCATCAATAATGAAAAGCTCCCAGTTTTTATATGTCTGATTAATAACCGACTGAATTGCCTCCCCCAGGAAATTCTCAGAATTATAACAGGGCATGACAACACTGATTAAGGGCAGCCTTCCCTTCTCGCTGCCTTGAGGGTTACTGGATCTCTCATTCATACCGACGCCTCTTTATATCCGGTAAATTCTTCGCAAATCATAAAAAAAGAGCAGGTTCTACACGTCAAAAGACGCATAAGACCTGCTCGTCCTGCCTGTTAAAATAAAAAAGGACAGACTTACCCTGTCTGTCTGTCTGTCTGTCTGTCTGTCTGTCTGTCTGTCTGTCTGTCTGTCT
>JBJEMO010000023.1:0-22284 GCA_051879715.1 Bilifractor sp. | reverse complement strand
AAAAAGAACCGTTGAAATTTCAACGGTTCTTGGTATTTATAGGTTACTCCCACTCGATTGTAGCTATCGGCTTGTCGGAGATGTCCCAGAGAACTCTGTTGATTCCATCAACCTCAGCTATGATGCGGTCGCGGATTTTGCAGATTACCGGCCATGGAATTTCAACGGCTTCTGCTGTTACCGCATCCACGGTGTTGATGGCTCTCACCACTGCAGCCCAGCCCATGTATCTCTTGCCGTCTTTGATGCCGGTTGACTTAACATCCGGAATGGCAACGAAGTACTGCCACGGTGCCGGGTCCAGCTTATCTATCTCTTCTCTTACGATGGCGTCTGCTTCACGAACGGCTTCCAGTCTGTCTCTTGTAATGGCGCCTACGCATCTTACGCCCAGTCCAGGACCCGGGAACGGCTGGCGGTAAACCATGGAATCAGGCAGTCCCAGAGCCTTACCCACTACTCTTACCTCGTCCTTGTAGAGAAGCTTAACCGGTTCAACCAGCTCGAACTGAAGGTCCTCAGGCAGTCCGCCTACATTGTGGTGGCCATCTCCTTTACTACTTTTTTCATCTCATCGAATGCAGATCCTTTTTCATGAACACCCCGGTGATCATAGTGTACGTCCGCATGAAGCGGTGTGATATTATCTACAGTGTTTTTCCCTCCCAAACTTAGTGGAATCTTATGATGTGCATCATAATAATTGCCGGCTTTTCGGATTTGATTACCATGCTTATCATATACATCTTCGGTATACCTTGGCCATTCTATCCCATTTACGCGTTCCCATTCATTGATTAATGACCGCTTTTTATTACCAAATTCTTTTCTCAATGCTTCCTGTTCCTCAACAGAAATCTTTCTAAGTTCAGAAGGATTTATCTTAAAATCGCCTAGCGTCTCCGGATACTCAGAGTTGTTCACAATGTCTTCCACATATTGATCAACAAGTGAACTAAGCCTGTCAAGTTTTTCCTCTCTAGGCAAGTCATCTTCAGCCTTTGGCTCTAACCGCTTATCGGGATCAAAATGGTCTGATGGTTTCATATCAGCCTTGTTTTTTGATGTATCCAGTCTTCTATCTGGATTAAAGCTGGTATTTTTTTCGTTACTTCTTGCATTTTTTCTGCAACTTCAGCAGCTTTTGCTAATACCTCAATCATCTGAAACCACCAACCTCACTCCATCTCGATTGTGGAGACTTGATTAGCTAGATCACTTCATTTTACGGCTTCTTCACAATGATGACTTCGCCCGTATTGCCATTGACCGTTACTTTGTCTCCAGTCTCGATCAACGCGAACACATCGGTTTCCGGTAAGATGCATATTGTCTAATGGCATTTCCTTCGCTAACGGAAATATCATAATGAAAGGCTGGTCTATAAGTGCAGTGCAACTTCATAAGCGCTCCAGATAGCATCCATGAGGTTTCCTGCCTTGACAGCATCGCCGATATAGTGGATGCTTGGGTTGCCGTCTTCCTGTGTTGCCGCGTCCTCGGGTTCTGCAAGCTTCAGCGGTGCCGGATCATATCCGGCCGCCAGAACGACCCCATCGCATGGAATCAGTCGAGGCCTGTCCGCAGCTGCACCGCGGACCAGAACGCCTTCTTCTGTCACTTCTGCCAGGGCTGTCCCTGTCAGAATCTCAACCTTGTAGTAATTCAGCAGATCCCGCAGCATGTTTGCGTTTGCTGCTGAGAGATTCTTGACCTGAAGGATATCATCCATCATTTCTACAACCGTCACTTCGCATCCGGAAAGGGCCAGTTCGTACGCCGCTTCACACCCGGACAACCCACCGCCAACAACGACGATTTTCTTGCCCGCAGCCGGTTTCTCTTCCTCATCCATCGGCCTGTTATTGCTGATAGACGTCAGGTAGTCTTTCACTTCCAGGACATTATCCTTCTCAAGACCCTTAATAGGCAGACGTTTCGGTACAGCACCGGTTGCCACGATAACATGATCCGGTTTGATTTCGTCAATGAGTGCTTCATCCGCTTCCGTTTCCATGCGGACATCAATATCCAGTGATTCCACCTGACGGATGTACCAGCTGATCAGTCTGCGGTCGTCTTCCTTATAGCTCGGCGCGGCAGCTGCAATAAAAGCGCCGCCAAGCTGGTCTGTTTTTTCGCATACAATAACATGGTGACCACGCAGTGCACATATCCTTGCCGCTTCCATCCCGCCAATACCGCCGCCGACAACCAGCACGGTCGAAGGTTTTGCAGCCGGGCTTATCGCAAAGGCCGCTTCATGCATGCAGGCCGGATTCAGGGCACAGGAAAGTCCATTTCCCGCCAGCAGGCTGCCCAGGCAGCCATTGTGACAGGCAATGCAAGGTAAAATATCATCGGCGCGTCCTTCCTGCAGCTTGTTGACCCAATCCGGATCTGCCAGGAACTGCCGCGCAACGCCAATGCCGTCAATGCGATCGGATTCGATAGCTTTTGCAGAGGTATCCGGATCTTCCATTCTGCCGGCGCAGACGACGGGGATGCCGACATGTTCCCGGATGAAGGTGCAATCCTCCAAATTGCAGGCTTTCTGCATGTACACCGGTGGGTGTGCCCAATACCAGGAGTCATAGGTTCCGTTATCCGCATCGAGCAGATCGCAGCCTGCCTCCTCCAGAGCTTTTGCAACCAGGATGCTCTCCTGCCGGTCGCGTCCGAATTCTGCAAAGTCCTCGCCTGGCAGAGCTCCCTGGTTCAGACCCTTCATCTTGCTAACCACGCTGTAACGCATGGAGATCGGATAGTCCTCTCCGCAGGTGTCTTTGATTCCTCGGATGATGTCCGTTGCGAAGCGCAGACGGTTGGATAGACTTCCGCCGTACTCGTCGTTTCTGTGATTCATGTTCGCGATGGCAAACTGATCCAGCAGATACCCTTCATGAACCGCATGGATTTCCACGCCATCGATGCCGCAGGCTTTTGCCTTCTGCGCCGCCCAGATGGCGATTTCTTTACGGCGCTCTATTTCCGCAATGGTCATTTCTTCATGGATGATGGACGGATCCCAGACGTTCGGAAGACGGCTGGATGCGGTCCTCACATTGTCCAAATTGGCTCCCTCAAGGAACCCGAACGGCGCCAGTCCGACAACTCTGCCCAGCCCGACACCAATCTGGAGAAAGATCTTCGTGCCGTAAGCATGGATCTCTTCCACCAGCTGGCGGATCGGTCCATCGAAAACATCACCGCACTGGTCCAGATCGTAATCCCGGCCGAAGATGTCCTTAACCATGGCTGCACCGGTCACAATGAGGCCGGCTCCGCCGCGGGCTCTTGCCAGATAAAAGTCACGGACAGGCGTGTTGAAATGCCCTTTGTCAAACAAGGATGTTCCGGTCACCGCCGTTTCCACAATTCTGTTTTTTATCGTTACGTTTCCCACTTGAAAAGGGGTGAATAATGCATCGTAAGATTGCTGTTTCATTTGTCTACCCTATTTTTTCCGGATTCAGTGTTCTGTAATTGCTTCCACCCAAATTGTTCGGATTGAATGTTTCCCGGATCTTATACTGGTATGCCATAACCCAAGGCTGCGGCATACGGAGATTCATGGTGTCCTGTTCTTCCTGCGTATAATCGTAACCATCTTTTCTTCTCGCGCCCGCATTGGTTCTTCCAAAATCCGGGCCAAGGCCGTGAGCAGTCTGCCATTTCTGGGTGGCGTCGATAAAGGAACGCGTCCCATCAACAGACTTCTTATCATACGCATCAAAGTTGGTGAAGAACTCCCACATAAGCGGGCCGCCGCCGCCGATGATGGAGAAGCCGCCCATCTCGGAATCGCCGCCATTGGCTACAATGTAGTCCGTTTCCTGCTCCCATTTCCGCTTGTATGCGGACGCTTCTTCCATAAGCGGTGCAGCCACATGCACGTTGCCGGATAATCCGAATACGCCTTCATAAGCTCCGCACATAGTGTAGTTCAGGTTCTTGTGTCCCAGACGTACCATGTACATCAGCGCCCAATCGTGAAGGTCTTTATCCAGCATCATTTCGTTTTTGTGTCCGCCTGCGATTTCCAGAATCTTGTCAACCGCCGCTTCCTTGTATTCCATATCCTTTGGTGTCATGCCGGCGATCACAAGCTGGAAATCGATTTTCATGTCATCATTCTGCTTCTTGATTTCAGGATCGGCTACCATTTCCGGCAGATCGGAGAGCTGTTTATCGGGATCCGATACGATATTGATCATAGCTCCTTTCAGATCTCTTCCGAACATGTTGAACTGCCTGTGTCCAAGGTATGCTACATCGCATTCCTGGAAGAGCACAACGGCTTTTGTCCAGGATTCCCAGTCAGGGAAACAACAGGTGTAGCAGCGGAGATTGTCTCCACCGTCCAGTTTATATGCCGGCGCTTCGCCATAAGTCTCCAAAGTCTTCGGACCTGGCCATGGATGAAGACGCATGGCAATTTTCGTACAAACGCCCATGGAGCCCATGGTTCCAATGTGTCCTCTGATGATTGCACGGACATCCGGACCGGCACTCTTGCCGCAGAACCAGTCTTCCCCTGCTCCTGCAGAACCCGTGCGTACGACTCGGCCATCCGGCAGCACCCATTCCGCACTCAGCAGGTTTTCCCCGGACACGCCCATGAAAATGGTGGACGGGCCAGCGCCTACCCAGCCTGCCGAACTGGCGACTGGCGAGCTGCTGCAGCCTACGCCCGGAATGTTCAGGTTCAGACCGTATTTCATAGCTTCCGCCTGAACGGATGAAGCGATGGCGTAAGGTTCGATGTGCGCAATCTGATTCAGCGGATCGATTTCGATGCTTCTCATTCTGCGCATATCCAGCTGAACCGCACAGTCTGAGCTGATGTATCCCATGACGGACCAGAACGTACTGGATGCCTTGAACTGCACGCCGTATTTATTACAGATCTGTACAATCTTCTGAACTTCTTCGGTCGTCCCCGGGAGAATGACCGCCTTTGGACATGGCGTCCAGTGGCTGTATGGTCCATAGTGAGCGGATGACTGGGATGCAATACAGCGATAGGATTCGCATACACCAATGTCATCTGATATGTTGCGGCTGCCTACAACCGCTTCCAATTCTTTGTATGTATCTGCTGTAAAAGCCATGTTGATCCCTCCTATAACGCTGCTGCGACCAGCTCGAGTAAGTCGGTCACTTCCATAGATTTACCGTCTTCTCCTTTGGCGCTGGTGAGGTTATCATTGCACCAAGGGCATGTTGTTACCAGCGCTTCGGCTCCGGTAAACAGTGCTTCGGTCATGCGCTCGGAAGCGGTCCAGCCGGAAAAGTCCTCCAAGGTTTCATTGCATCCGCCGCCAGCTCCGCAGCACCAGGAATACTCCCTGATCCGGTCCATCTCAATCAGTTCGATTCCCGGAATGGACTGCAGGATTTTGCGCGGGGCATCATATACGCCATGGATGCCGTTATATCTCGGCCGGCGAGGCTCCCAGATCTGAATCTGGTTATAGATTTTCTTTTCCCTACCATCCCACGGTTCATAGGTTTCGCCCAATCTTCCCAGATGGCATGGGTCATGATAGGTAACTTTCTTATTCACTGCAGTATGGAATTCGAGTTTTCCCTCTGCGATCAGTTCCGCCAGATATTCTGTAATGTGAAGGCATTCCACATTGGAACCCAGCGCTTTATACAGGCGCTTGAATGCATAATAGCAATCGGCACAGAAAGTAACGATCTGCTTCACTCCCGCTTTTTCAAAAGCCGCAATATTTCTCTGCGCCGCTTCCTTAAACTCGTCTTCAAAGCCCATCTGGTAAGCTCTGCTGCCGCAGCAATTGTCGGCGCTTCCTAAAGTGCCTACCACCAGGCCGGCTTTCTGCAGAACTTCGATTCCCTTTTTCAACTGCTTCTGCAGACGTTCGTCGTAGCTGTATTTGCATCCTGCAAAGACAACCACGTCTGCCTGTTCCTTGAATTCATCCACAAGGCCGAGTCCTTCTGCCCAGCTCATGCGGTCTTTTTTCGCAGCCCCGTTAATCATATTGTGTTCATTCTTGAGCTGACCGATCAGTTCTTCCTGCCCAGGCAGCTTGTGCCCTTCCGAAACGGCCCTGTTCTTCAGTGCCAGGTTGTGTTCCAAAGGTTCCAGATTGTATCTGCAGATTTTGCAGGAGGCATCACATGCTCCGCACGCCAGGCAAGCGTGGATGACTTCCGTTACTTTGTCCGTATAATCCGTGCGGCCATCCAGAATGGACTGGGCCATCTGGAAGCGGCCTTTTGCCGAATAGGTATTAAAATTGTAGTAGCAGACGGCCGGACAGTTTTCCCCGAACCGGGCATCTTTTACTTTATCAAAAGGAATCCATTTGCAGCCGAGACAGTTGCTGCAGCGTTCCATCATTGGTCTGTAATCTTCTAATTTCATGTCCGTCTCCTTTTCCTATTTCAATGTGAGCTTGCCCGGATTCATTACGCCTTCCGGATCAAAGATCTGCTTCAACTGTTTCTGAACTTCGCAGGACGTCGGGTCTTTTGGAAGCTGAATCTGTGCCAGCTGTCCGTATGGCCTGGAGTAATATGCTCCCAGTTCGCCAAACAGCGGAGCTGCTTTTGCAACCCAGGCTTCCGCCTCCTGCTTTTGCTTTCCGTCCGTTTTGCTGTACTTGATCAGGAATTCCACATGGGCAGATGTTCCGCAGTGCTGAGGCTGGATGTAGACCATGAGTCTGTCCTCATCCAAACCTTCAACATTCAAAAGCTGCTGCGCTGCCCTTACGAATCCCGGTGCTTTGTCCAGCGTCGTTACGAATGGGATCTCCAGGCTGCCTTCCCGCCAGTCGCCGCAGTCTGTTGTGCCGTTGATCATTTCATAGAAGGCTTCCCCATCAACGCCTGCAAAGGCTTTTGCCATTTCCAGTCCGCATTCTTCTGCCATATCACGGATATCTTCATACTGCTGCTTCACGCGCATTTCCGGAAGGATCTCCCTACCGGCAATGCCGCAGAATACTGCCCATTGCGGAGCATCTTCTGCAACGGCCGGGGTTTCGCCACAGGATGGCGCACCTATGATAGCTGCCAGTACCTGCTTGTGGATGATGAACAGTTCATCGCTGAAGCGAGGGCGGATCACTTTATATGTAAAGTCGATTAACTTTTGAAGATCGTCGGAAGCAATAAAGTAAGACTGGTGAATCGTTGGCTTCACTTCACACTTCAAGGATGCCCAGGAGACGATCCCCATGGTTCCCTGTGCGCCGGTGAGCAGACGTACAAAGTCGATCATGTTCGGACCGGCACCGGTGACCTGCCATTTCTGGGAGTCCCACTGCGCAGGAAGATCCTTAGGACCTCTTCCAGCTTCTCCTGTGAAGATGGTATTGCCATCGCCCCAGGTTACTTCGGTGCAGCGAAGAGGTTCGTAATATTCCCACTGATGAATGCAGTTCAGTCTCGGTTCGATTTCCAGAACACTGCCGATGACCGATTTGCAGCCGCGAGGCGCAAGCGGTGTGGATAAAACCATTCCTTCTTCGGCTAATGCCTTCTGAAGCTGCGGATATGTTACGCCCGGCTCAATTACAGCAATCCGCTGCTGTCGGCTGATGTGCAGAATCCTGTTCATTCCGCTTAGATCCAGGATAACCGCATCTTCGCATTGCGGTACGGTATCACCGCGCCGATGCAGACCTCCTGAACTGACGGGTATGAGTGATACGTTCTGTTCTTTGGCACCATTGATAAGCTGTGGTACCTGTTCTGCCGCTTCTACACGGACCACCAACTCCGGCACAACTCCGGAAACAGTACTTTCATCTCTTTGCCAGATTTCCCGTGCTGCCAGATCATCTGTGACATTATCACTGCCTGCCAAATTTCTGATCCACTCCTTAGTCCCTGTTCTCATCTTGCTTCTCCTGTTCCTTTTTTTTAACCATTGGGGATGAGTGCTCCCTTCTGTAAAAAGTTACCTGTTCGGGGCAATACACTCTGATCCATGCAATTAGTTGATATGTCAACTAATTCTCCATATTTATGATACAATTCTTTAATTGACATGTCAACTAAATCGTTGAAATCTTACATCCACGGCTGGTATTGTACAAATACTGCCGGTCCTTCATTGCATGAAAAAGCCGGCCCATTGGCCGGCTCATCTATCCATTGTTTATTTTCATTCTTTTTGAAGTTTATCGTACATTTTCTGAAGAATCCGAAGCAGTTCCTCTTTTTCCTTTGCCGTGATAAGATTGTCGACTGCTTTTTCCTCCTCCCGCATGTTTGGCAGCGTGCTTTGATAATATGCTCTGCCTTTGTCCGTAATGTGGATGATATACTGCCGGCGATCTTTTTCGGAGCGAGTGCGTTCCACAAATCCTTTCTTCTCCAGCTTATCGATAATTCTGGTGATGGATGCCTGCTCCTTGTTGGTATCCTTTGCCAGTTCCTTTTGGTTGTACTCACCGCTTTTTTTATCAAGCCGGCCAAGGATAATCCATTGCTCCGATGTAATATCAAAATCCTTCAGTGCTTCCTGCACCTTCCACTTAAGCATTAAATGTACATTGAATATCAGCGGACTGATTGAATTTTTATCAAAGGCCATATCATCCCCTCCATTTTCTTTTGATAAGCACATTTTACTAATTGACACGTCAAATATCAAGTGTTGATGACATGTCCACTATATAGAGGCATATTCCCGGTTATTCTCTGGCGCTGTACTTTGAGGGGGTGGTCTTCGGCTCCACTGGATGAATGCACACTGCGTAAATAATGATCGCAATTACGGTCACCACGCCAAGTCCTATCCATGCCGGCCCGTAGCTTCCGGTTTTGTCATAAACCATGCTGACTACAGACTGCAGCATGCCTCCGACTCCTGCCGTCATGCAGAAGAACCCGAAAATCGAGCCGTAATCCCGGTTGCCGTACATCTTTGTAACGATCATCGGCATGGAAACCGTTGCAACCGGCGCTCCCAGTCCATAACAAACAGCATACAGTATCGCAGTGATTACTGAACCAGTGACGCCGATCATGTAAAACGATCCTAACGCGAGCAGTACCATGCAAAGACTGAAAAGAGCCGCCTTTTTCGTTCCGATTCGTCCGTCCAGATAACCGATCAACACTTTCCCAACAATCAGAACGCCGGAGCTGCCTGCTATTACGGCCGCTGCCTTTGCAGGATCAAACCCGCAGTCTGTTAAATAGGCTACGCCTTGTGACACAAACACCATATTAACTAAAGCGACAATAACAAAGCCTAGAAACATAATCCAGGTAATGGGACGGCGCAATGCTTCGCCAAGCATTAATCCGGTCTTGCTTGTTTCATGCACTTCTTCAGATGATCTTTCAGAAGGGTCATCAATCCGGAAGGCATGTTCCGGTTTTTCCCGGACGATCAGTAAAACAAGCGGAAGGATCAGTCCCAGAAGCAAAACGCCTGCCGTTCCGAAAGAATATCTCCATCCGTATTCTTCTATGATCCAGGTATATAGCGGATTCAGAATCATGGAACCTGCGCCTGTACCAACAAGGGCAATTCCCATAGCGAAACCCACCCGCTCTACTGGGAACCAGTTTTTGATCAGAATGGCAATCGGAATGTTGCATGTAAAGGAAAGCGTAATTCCTGTAATAGCTGCTGCAATATAGAAGAACCAGATGGATGGTGCAAAAGCATAGATGAACATAGCTAGACCCGCTGCAATGACACCGGCTACCATCAGCGTTTTAACATTAAACTTTTCCATCATGCGTCCAGCAACGATGGCCGATAACAGCATCGTCAAAGAGTTTATGGTGATGGTCAGCATGTATGTGGTCCTCTCAATTCCGAAATGTTCAGAAACCGGTTTGACATAAATACCCATGCAATTGATTGCTGTGGCAAACAGTATCATCAGTATCAGAAAAGATACGCCCACGATGAGCCAGCCCCTTATGATATTAACGTTTGTTGTTTCTTTGTTCTGCATTTCTCCCTCTTGTGATTACTCTCTTCAGCAGTGGTTTAGTCTTATTGATAATAGTTGATATGTCAACTATCTTGTCTCTATCTTAAACCAAAATAATTGATGTGTCAACTATTTGCCTGCGTTTTTTATGTCTTTGTCAAAAATGACGTTCTGTTTGACTTTTATTCCAACAAAAAGACGAACGCCCTGGAAATCCCAAAGACGTTCGCCAGTTAAATCGTTGATTGACTGTTTCAATTTGCAAAGAGGTCAATCAATGGAAGAGACTTGCTTATTTAATCCAACGTATTCCATACAGTCTGGACTATATCTATAAACATGTTGGCAACTGGCTCCAGGGAATCCTGGTGAACCTTGTCAACATCATCACTGTTGTGATAAATGTACATCGGCGCGGAAATAAGGCTGATTACCGGAATACCTCTGGCGCTGAAGTCGTAAGCATCCGAATTCACGTCGCCTGACTTGTATTCCCCGCCTTCGGCCTGTCCAACCGGCAGAACCATCATTCTGTTCAGCTTGTGCTTTTCGACAAGGCCGTAGATTGCCTGTGGCAACCCTTTCATGTTGGAAACATAAATCTGTCTAGCTTCACTCGCGTCCTCCAGCACAATTTGATTGTCATCATCCATTTCCATGGCTTTGCCAATATGTTCAACAGCCAGGTCGACGATAAGGTTCGTCCCATCTGCCTCTCTGGCGTCCAGGAATCCTACATGCCCTTCGTAATCTGTATAGTGGCTGTCGGTCGCCAGAAACATGATGTTCGTCTTTCTCTGTTCTTCCGGAACAGACATGAAATGCTTTGCCAAAGCGAAAACCACAGACATTCCGCTGGCATCCTGAACTGCCCCTCTGCACGTCGCATCGTGATGGGAGTGAATGAGGAGGACATTGTCGCTTTGTCCGCGAAGCAGACCTTTCACATTCAACGCATCTCTGTACTCATACGATGTATTGATGCGAAGCGAACCTGTGGCTCCTTTCTGTGCCGCTTCAATCAGGCGGTCACCATCATCCTTGGACACCCATACGCCTGCCATTTGCATGTAGTCATCCAGATCCATGATTTCTTTATAGTCTTCATGGTAATAATGACAGTCCATGAAATTTCTTAATATGCCAACGAATCCTGCGGCGCCTTCTGCAAAGGCTCTCAGGTAGTTGAACGGCCAGTCATTTGGAGAAAAAATATTGTAAATATTTCTTTCCTTATCCAGCCAATCTTCCGGGTCATACACATACGGATCCTGGAATGCTTTCAGATATGCCTTGTTGCTATGGGACTTGAAATAGCAATCACAGATTACGATTTTGCCCCGGACATCAGCATTCTGAAAGTCGCTTTCCGTTCCTCTGCCCAGATAAATCAATTCTGCATCTTTGATGTCAGCCGAAGTGCTTCCGGTCTCTGCCACCCGATTGGTTCCGTTGATAAAGAAACACTCGATATCTTCAGCGGCAGTTCCACAGGAATCACCCGTTACTGTCAGCAAGCAGTCTGAGACAAAATGACAAACGGATGGAACAGGTTCAATCGCAACCTCTTCCAGACCAAGTCCACGGAAAGTATCCGCTACATACTGTGCTGAGGCTTTCCCTTCCGGTGTGCCTGTCATTCGATGCGGCCACTGCGTGAATCTTTCGATCCATGACATCATTTCGTTTTTGTCTGGTCTGTTCAACATTTGTTTCTCCTGTGTGAAGATTGATTTTTATCTATTGTCTGCAATTTCCCGGCACAGTTCTTCTGCCAGTTCTGTTGCCTTTGCGATAAGAACCGATTCGTTCTTTAATGTCTCGTGCAGCACTTCATATTGCTGCTGCCTGATGTCTGACAGCTGTTCTATTTCCTCTGCATAATTCTCAGCACCGCAGCATGCTTTGCTGAAAATTGCTGATATCACATCATACAGATCCGGGAAAGGAAGCGTGTTTCCTTCGACCCACTGCTGCGGGTACGAATCGTCAAAAGCCTGAAGGGCTGTCTTCTCATAAACTTCCTTATCGAAGTCACGGATCAGATAATTGTAATCCAGTTCTTCCAACGCAGCCAGCGCATCCGTTCTGCCTGTCTGCAGACCCTTTATTAGGCCATCGATGGCTTCTACATAATCCAGCGGCTGTTTGTGTCCCACAATCAGCTCCAGCATGGCACTGTATTTGTATACGTCATGCGCAAAGATCCGGTTGATACGCAAAAGCTTATTGTTGATAGACGATGCTTTTTCTTTGTCAAACACATCAGTCTGACAGCACTGTGTCAGCTTTTGCGCAGCTGACTGGAACCTGCTGACTTCCGCAGCCAATCCGGTTCCCGCTTCTGCCATGTTATCATCTTCCGCTTCTGCCAACTTTTGCAGGTCAGCAAAACCCTTCAGATAATTATCATAATCCAGTTTTATCAGAGGTGAATTGTCAACTTGAATTCCCAGAACTCCAAAGGCTTTGTTGACCAGGTCAAAAGCTTTTGCATCATAACGATCTTCATTGTCGTACTGCGTGTGGTCAAAAGCTGATGCGGTCAGTTCATCTTTGCCGCCAAAGCAGGTCGCGATGTTCATGCAGGTAGGGATGCCCGCTTTATGGAACACCGTGTGATCCGCTCCTGAAATGCTCATCGGAATCACCCGGCATTCTTCCTCAGGCAGAGAATCCTGAAGGATTGTTTTTATCCAGTCTGCAAATCCGCCGGAAGCTGTCGCCATGAAGCATCCCACTTCATTATATGCGGTCAGTTCGAAATTAACGCAAAGTTTCGTGTTCTCCACCCACTCCGGGTGATCCTTCAGTATGGCTGTTGAACCGACACAATAATCGTGTGCCGTTCCGAATTTGCCGCACTCTTCTGCGCCGTTTGCCAGGAAAACAATCGTGGCATCCGGCTGATATCCTGACTCAACCATGGCTTTTGCAATGGTAAGCATGGATCCGATTGATGATGCATTGTCCAAGAAACCATCCCAGTAGGCATCGTAATGGCCGCTGTAGATAATAAGGCTGTCGCGGGTTTTCCCCTGGATTTCGCCATAAACGTAATGTGCCTCACCATCAAGCTGTGTGCGGATATCTGTCCGGAGCACGCCGGTCAGGGCCGCGCCTCCCTGCAACATGTGGCGCAGCATCACGCTGCTTTCGCGCGTCAGCATAATGGCCGGGATATCAACAAATCCCTGGATGTTCTGTATGGTAATGAGTCCGTCACAATAGGTGCCCGGTCCCTGATCCGTTACAGATGCGATTACCGCTGCCGCGCCCCGTTGCTGTGCCTGGGCAAACAGTACGCTGTACCAATGACTATTATACGCATTGGTATCGATAAAAACGAGTTTGCCACGCACATCAATGCCTTCATAACATGAGGCTGTCCCATCCCCCACATATACGATTTCTCCGGCAATGCCTTCCGGGCCGGTCCCTTTGAGACCCGGAAAAGAGCCGGCAGACACGGTTGCGGGCTGACCCTCCTCGCTACGGAAGGTCAGGTCCGCTCCGTGAAATTCCCATACATCTGCAGGCAGACTTTCTATGTTGACATTTGTCAGGCCAATCTCGCTCATCGTCCGGGCGATCCAGTCTGCCGCATCCCGTTCCGCTTTCGTACCTGCGGTACGGAATCCTTCGGGAATGGTTTTGAATTCGGTGAGTTTCTTTGCCGCTTCAAAACCAAATGCTGTATTTACTTTTTCGATGTATTTACGTTCTATGGTTCTCATTTTTGCTTACATCTCTTTAGTGTCAATTATGAATTACTATTCTTCATAGTACGCAAGCTGCGAAATGAGCTTTTTCGCATAAACCTGCGCCTTGCCAAAGCAGGTGACCGCTTCGGATAAGCGTCTCAGTCCTTCGGCTTCGTCACCGCCTTCTGCCAGGTACTGATTTCCATATGCCCAGCGGTTGAGGCCTTTTTCATAATTTCTGTATGACTCATCCAAAAGCTCGACCAGAGCCTTCTGGCTGGCGTAATCCTGACGCAAAGACTTGCTGCTTTCCAGCACTCTCAGATACTCGCCGCGAGCCACATGATAGCATCCAAAGAATGCATCCATCATCATTAACTCGCAAACGGAGCCTGCATCAGGTAGAAGCGGGATCTGAACGAATTCACCCATGGATCCGGCTGGCACGCCTATGCCGCCGCCGGTTCCCTGCATGTAGAACGCTGTCATATCCTTTGGATTGAAGAATGCCGAATGAGTATATTCCAGAACATCGCTGCCTCTGGCTGATGCCGGTTCATTGTAATGCCATTCGCCTGTATGCGGATCGAACCAGTCATGCTGGCGCAGCAGGTGGTTAATCCAATTGATGTCCACACCGCCCTGCTCGATTCCGCGTGCCAGATACTTGGAAATGGTTGCAAGTCTGCATACGGAATCTTCTTTCCACATTTCCATCTCCGGGACATTGAAGTCAAAGGTCTCCTTAGCAGCGAAATGATTGGTGCTGACAACGTAGTTACCTTCTTCACCAGCGTCTCCCGGCTTGCGCAGATTGAAATGCGCGTTGTTGGTTTCACAAACGCAGATGTCGCCTTCTGTATCAGCAAACAGGAAGTTTCCGGTTGCGAAGGATCTTGGCACTTTTTCCAACCACTCTCTGCATTCTGCAGCAGAACCGCACTGGCTGGCGAAGTAGAAGCAAGCCATTTCCGGAG
This sequence comes from Bilifractor sp., assembly GCA_051879715.1. GTDB lineage: Bacteria > Bacillota > Clostridia > Lachnospirales > Lachnospiraceae > Bilifractor. The sequence goes on along the minus strand of JBJEMO010000023.1, from coordinate 7,662 downwards.
ACATTCCCCAGTCGCAAGCCGTTTCTGATGTGTTTGAAGTCATTGCAAAGGCAAAACCTTTGCTGCTGATTCCGGCTTGTCCGAACGGATTATTAACGGTTCCAAATGTCGAGAAGAAGCTTCCATCTTCGTTATATCCAATCAGCATGACTCTGTCCGGTGTCTCATCGGATGGAGAACCGCTGACGCCAACAAATACTGCTTCATCTTTTGTCGCGTCTCCTGCTGCAGCAAAACCATTGCAGTAAGGTCTTGGTGAGGTGGATCCTTCATTGGAAGCGTTTTCATCAAAACCTTCCGGATACTTGCCGCCTGGACGTGCCCAGCGTTCATCGGGATACGTTGCAACCATCATTAGATCTTCAATTTCGATTTCAAATCCCTGATCTTTGCATCCGCTTTGAACTCCATAAATCCACTCCATGTATTGCGGACAATACTTCTCTGCGATGTACATCAGAGCCTGCATGTCTTTCTTCGCTTTGTCCGGCTGCGGCGGTTCAAATCCGTACATGGCCGTTGTAAAAGGTGTACCAAATACAGATGCCTTAATAACCACGGACAGATCGGTTAGTTTTGAAACAAACTGACAGCCATACTGATATCCCATTTCTCTTGGCGAGCCTTTCACGATAAAGGCAGGCGCAACACCCTCTGTTGGGCTGAATGGACGCAGTTGCTGGTCACTGATCACTTTTTTCATAATGATGATCCTCCATTTATATTAGAATATTTTCTTTCCAAGTTCCTTGTTCAGTACAAATGTTGCCAGGAAGATGAGAACACCACCTGCTAACAGACATGCTGCTGCAATCCACAGGAAGGTAACCGGACTATACCGTACTGAGAACTGTGCCCCTATGAAGGATGCTACAGTCGTACTTGTCAGCATAATACCATAGGTAATGCCGAAATACTTGTTCCCCCAGGCATTCATGATGATTGGAGGGGTAAGTGTCTGTATGGAGCCCATAGCGATACCTGCAACTACCAGGAATACAATGTACAGTGGAAGGCTGTTGCCACCAGCTCCACAGAACAATGCGATGGCTGCCGTAGTTAATACAAATGCCAGCGCCAGCGCTTTTGTCGGACCTGTAAGTTTGTCTGATACCAAGCCAATTACAATGCCGCTTGCTCCGGTTACCAGTGTAAACAGGGAATACAGCCAGGCAGCCTTTGCATCGGAGATGCTCAACAGGTTGGATGCCATTCCAATAAAGTTACTGTACAGCCCGGAAGACATGATGCCAAGTCCTACAGATCCGATGAAGATCATCCAGAAGGACGGCTTCATGAGCACCTTGTTCCATTTCAGATCAACGACTCCTGTACCTTCTGCTGCAACGGATTCGTCAAGGATTTCATACTCCTTTGGTTCCCAGCCTTTTGGCTTATAGTTAGCAGGTGCATCGATCATGATGAAGCCCATCAACAGCGTGAATCCGCCGTATACGATACCGGAAACGGCAATGGTCATCATGGCGTCCATATTTCTGGTCATCCATTCTGTCAGCGGCAGAATAAGAGCTGATGCAACCGCGATACCAGCGACGAAGATACCCGTTGCCATACCTCTTTTGTCCGGGAACAATTCGCCGACGTTCGCCATCTGAACTACGTATACACAATAAACGAAGAAAGGTGCCACGCCACCCATGAGTACAACGTACCCCCAAGGGCCGGTTACAAACGTGGTGGCTACGCATGTCAGTGCGAAGCCCAGACCACCAAGCTTCAGTACTAATTTGTTGCCGAATTTTGCCTTAACGGCACCGCCGACAATGGAACCCGGAAGGCTCATAAATGTCATGACGGAAAAAGCTACTACAACAATGGTTGGATCCCATCCTTTTTCCATGAAAGGTCCAATATAGGCGGAAATGGCATTCAGATAAGCTGATGTCATTCCTACCAGAATCATGGCCATGACCATGACCCAACGCAGTTTGTCAACTCTGCTTGTGTCCACTACACTATTCATCTTGTCTCCTCCTGAAAAATAATTGCGTTACTTTAAATATTCCTCAATCGCATCTGCGGCAATCGCCCCGGATGCAATGGATAAACCTGATCCTGTTGCGGAAATGTCATAGTACGTTCTGCCAAAAGCGCTTCCCATTTCCATTCCGCCAATATAGATTCCAGGAACTGGCTCATTTTCAGCGTTCAGTGCGCGGAGAGTCGCGTCTGTCTTGACTCCTCCCATCGTGCACCAGAATCCGCCTGCATATTCAAATGCGTAATAGCCATAACCTTCTTTGATTGGGCGAAGGAAAATCGCGCTCTTTCCGTAGGCTTTGTCTTCACCCTCTTCACACATTGCGTTATACTCCGCAACGGTTTTTTCCAGATTTGTCAAACCGAAATGTTCACCGATTTCGGCAAGGGTGTCTGCTTTGCAGCCCCAGCCTTCCTGGATTGCCTCATCGAGCTGATCTTTAGCTCTGTCCAGAACAGGAACAAACAGGTGACTGCCGTAGTCCCAATCAGGGCATCCTAAGTATTTATAAATCCCCTTCTCACAGCATCCATCGTAATATTCTCCATCCATAATCACGTACATATGGCCTACGCTCAGCGCTGGGATGCCGTTGGAAGCAAGCGGATTAACCGCCATATGTTCTTCGTTGATAAAACGATCTCCGCATGAATCAACCGCCAGACCGCCATAGAGAGCAAATCCCAGATTATCATTGTACATGCGGTATTCCGCATCGAACATATCGCCTTCGTGGCGATCGGTTGTGCCACAGATTTCATTGCAGGCAAGACCAGTGCTCTGCTCCATGACTGCTCCCGCTTCCAGTGCCATGCGGATTCCGTCACCGGTGTTGTTTGGCGAACCCATGTTAACAAGAGGTGCTCCATTGAATTCCGCTTTCATCATTTCCTTATTGTTGCCGAATCCGCCGGTTGCCAGGAATGCGGCTTTTGCATGAACGATGACCGGATCGGAACCATTGAGGATGCCTTTTACTCCAGCAACCTTGCCATCTTCCATAATCAGATCCGTTCCAGCGCAGTTATACATAACGTCAATGCCAGCTTCAATCAGTGATTTGGTGACCGGCTCTGTTCTGTCCGGACCGTATTCATTGATCAGATGCAGCGGTGCCCATGTCAGATCGTTGTCATAGATTTCTCTCTTGTCGGATTCGAGCCAATCGGAATAGAAAGAATATGTCAGTCCCATTTCTTCCAGAAGTTCGATGGCTTCCGGTGTATGATCCAGAAGCGAACTGATGAGTTTCGGATTTACGTCGCCCTTTGCCCAGTTAGTCAGATACTCAAATATGTTCTTCTTTGACGCGATAGTAATTCCTTTCGCTTTCTGATATTTGGTGTCACATCCAATGTATCCGCTGATCTTTGAAAAGTCCGAATCCAGCATGCTGGATCCTTTATCCATCATGATGACTTTTAATCCTTTTTTAGCCATCTTGTAGGCAGCAACTATGCCGGCTGCACCTCCTCCGACTACAACAGCATCTGCCTGTTTGATTACAGTATTCTCCATTCAATTCGCCTCCAGAATAATTTCTGATTTAACTAAATAAAGTATAATTTAGTAAAACGGAAGCTTCAATTTACAGATTTCGCCGCACATGTCAGTTAACTTACAAAACGCATTTTGACTGTAAGAAAACAGGTTTTTCTGCGCAGCGAAAGATTATCTTAATCAAATTGCAATCTTTAAGGTATAATAGGTGCGAGAGGAGGAGAGTATGAACGCGACCGACAAAAGAGTGATCAGAACAAAAAAAGCCATCAATGACGCATTGGCGGATTGTCTTCTTGAGAATAATCTGGAGTCAATTACGGTGAGCAAAATCACAGAAGCCGCTGGCGTTTCCCGAATGGCATTCTATTATCACTATGAAGATATTTATGATTTATACAATCAGTTTGAGTTCGAGTTTTTTAATGATTTCAAGAATCTGTTTCACGAATCACCTTCCCACAATTACAGGGAGACCATGTCCGCTATGATGGACTTCCTTAAGGACAATGCCTCCGCTGTTAAATACTTCTCCCTGATTTCCAAGAACAGGCTCTTCCGCAGCGAACTCGCTTCTGTCATTGAAGAGAAGTTCACAGAAATCGTCATGTTTGAGATGGGTATTACAGAGCTCAATGATTATCTGAAATATTTTATTGCCTATCATAGCGGAGGAATGTACTCCGTCTTCATAAATTGGATTGAATCTAACTTTTCTTATCCCAAAACAGAAATTCTCGATTTAATCAAAGAAATCGATGAACGCTGTGATCCGTTGTATCACAAATAGTGATAGTTATACTGTTTCGACTTTTATCGTGTTCGTGTTTCCGGAAACGTTGAGCGGCAGGCCTGCGCGGTTGCACTTGTCGATAAACGACTTCTGGATCCCGGGAAGTCTGGCATAGTCGACTTCAACGCCCATGTCACCCCGGGCGATCATGCTTCCATCGGACTTTTCCAGAATCTCATCGAAGTCCTGTATAGTATCAAGACTTGTTCCTGCAATCAATACCTTGCGTCCATCACAACGAATCACAACATCACCTCCTATAAAAGGAAACCGCCTCTTCCAAGTCTTTCTCCATCAAAACCCAAATTATGTTGTCGAGGAATCAGAAATCGAGCACCTCGCTGAAGTGCAATTTACATTGGAGCTGCTTTCCATCATGGTGGAAGCCCTTCAGTTCTGCATCGAACGCAAAATTGCAAATAGAGAAATCAGTAAAGACATATATGAAAGAGCATATAAAGCTCTTGAACTCAAAGCGGCACAAAGCAAAAGAACCGTTGAAATTTCAACGGTTCTGGAGTTTTTGTCCTATTCCCACTCAATCGTAGCTATCGGCTTGTCGGAGATGTCCCAGAGAACTCTGTTGATTCCATCAACCTCAGCTATGATGCGGTCGCGGATTTTGCAGATTACCGGCCATGGAATTTCAACGGCTTCTGCTGTTACCGCATCCACGGTGTTGATGGCTCTCACCACTGCAGCCCAGCCCATGTATCTCTTGCCGTCTTTGATGCCGGTTGACTTAACATCCGGAATGGCAACGAAGTACTGCCACGGTGCCGGGTCCAGCTTATCTATCTCTTCTCTTACGATGGCGTCTGCTTCACGAACGGCTTCCAGTCTGTCTCTTGTAATGGCGCCTACGCATCTTACGCCCAGTCCAGGACCCGGGAACGGCTGGCGGTAAACCATGGAATCAGGCAGTCCCAGAGCCTTACCCACTACTCTTACCTCGTCCTTGTAGAGAAGCTTAACCGGTTCAACCAGCTCGAACTGAAGGTCCTCAGGCAGTCCGCCTACATTGTGGTGGGCCTTCACGCCGTCTGACTCCAAGATGTCCGGATATATAGTTCCCTGTCCTAGGAATTCAATACCCTCAAGCTTTGAAGCCTCTTCAGCAAAGACATCAATGAACTCTGCACCGATTATCTTTCTCTTAGTTTCAGGTTCTTCAACTCCTGCCAGCTTGTCCAGGAATCTGTCAACTGCGTCAACATAAATCAGGTTGGCGCCAAGCTCTTCCTTGAATACCTTTACTACCTGCTCAGGTTCGCCCTTTCTCAGCAGCCCGTGATTAACATGAACGCATGTGAGCTGATCACCGATGGCCTTAATAAGCAGGGCGGCAACTACAGACGAGTCAACTCCGCCTGAGAGGGCCAGCAGAACCTTCTTGTCTCCCACCTGATTTCTCACAGCCTCAATCTGTTCGTCGATAAAGGCCTGAGCCAGCTCGGGAGTTGTAATTCTCTCCATTGTTTCCGGTCTTTTGTTTGAATCCATAACACACCTCCAACTATATGTAAATGATACTGTTTAACAACTCAAATATCTGCAATTCAGATATTCAATTATAACTCATTTTCACTATCCATTGTATTGCTTTTTTAATTTTTTTAAGGTAAAATCCCAATGTGTAATTACCATTCCTTAATGAAAGGAAATCCAAAAATGAAGAAATCATTGACAGGACCCCTTATAGCAATTATAGGAGTCAATTTTATTTGGGGTTTTGACTTTATTGCCATTGAATACATGATGCACTATGTGTCTCCCGCTGTATTCACTCTGGCACGTCTGGCAATCGGCAGCATCCTTCTAACGGCCTGCTGTTTTATTTTCAAAAAAGGAATCCACATCAAAAAAGAGGATATGCCGCGGATTTTCATTTCCGGTTCCGTAGGGCTGGCTCTCTATTTTACCGTTGAGCACCTCGGCACCGCTCTAACCTCCGCTTCATTCTCCTCAATTATTCTTGCCACTGTTCCGATTTTTGGAATGATAGGGGACAGGATATTTTTCGGAAACAAGATTACTCCTCTGAAGGTTATCTGCATTCTGGCATCCATTCTGGGGGTATATCTTCTTGTGTCCGGAGGCGCCATGAAGATAAACCTTCTGGGTCTTCTGGCAATGATTGCCTCTGCAATAATATGGGCATTTTACATCGTCTATGTTAAGCCTTTGTACGCCAAATACGACCTGCTCACCCTGCTGACGGGGCTGTTCCTTTCCGGACTTATTGTTGAAATACCGACGACATTCATCTACCAGGCTGTCACCCACGCACCTATTACCATTACACCGATGGGTATCCTGGTAACAGTAGCCACCGCCATCGTGTGCATAATAGTAGGCGAGTTCTGTTACATTTATTCGGTGGGTCGTCTGAGCACCACTCTGGTGGCCTCCTTCGAAAACGTGCTACCCCTCACCACGGTGATTTTCTCCCTGGTAATCTTCGGCACGATGCTCACCGGCACCCAAATTGTCGGCGGTGTGATAATAATGATTTCCGTAACGATAATCGCCCTTCTCGAGGGCAGGTAGCGGTCTACGCCTCATCCTCTTTTCTTCTGTCCTCCCGGTACATCAGGAGCAAAAGCAGTCCAATGAGATTAAAGGCAGCTACACATATAAACATGTTTTTGAAGCCGTGATTCAGAGTTCTCTGATATGCGGCTTCTATTTTTTCGCTGTCATCATCTATTGCCTGCATGTATTCCTCTTCCACCTGAGCGAATACATCCGGGATTTCGTCCCTCATGCTCTCCATAAGCTGCTGCGCCCTGACCATCAGCCCCCGCTGGGCTCTCATTTCCTCCAGTGCTGCCGCCATCTTGTTTCGCGCCTCTCCCATACTTGCGTAGGCACTCTTCATCTTGCTGCGGCTTGCCTTTGCATTGGAAATCTTGCCCTGTATTGCAGCATTTTTCTCTGACAGTTCATCTCTGGCCGCCTTCATGCCCGCCAGAGCGCCTTCCATTTCCGGCAGCTTCTCAGGAGGAACCATTCCCGAGTCGATGACAGCCCGCATTTCCCCGATGTTCTTATCAAGCTCCGCCAAGCCCTGTTTTTGCCCGGCATCTGCTTCGCCCATTCCCCTGATGCCCCGACTTATTCCGTCTATGCCTTTTTTGAGTTTCGCCCTGCCTTTATCTATTGAACCGATTGCGCTGTTCATTTCGGCGATTCCGCTGTCAACTCCGCTGATACCTTTGCCGATTCCGTCAATCCCTTCACCGATGCCTCCCTGGATTTTCTCCACAACCGGCGGCACAAATTCATCAAACATGAATCCTGCCATATCCTTGGCAGCGGCGGTTATTGTTGTCACATCGGCGTTTTGCATCTCCTCCAGGAGCTC
>JBJEMO010000022.1:0-3140 GCA_051879715.1 Bilifractor sp. | reverse complement strand
TCAGAAGAATCAAGATAAATACACTGTTTTTATTTCTGTTCGAAGGAAGGTCTCCATCCGGCAAACTGAACGAGCTGCTCATCGGTACGATGATAATATCTCTAGTTTTTATCCAGTTTGGCGATTTCTGCCATTTCTTCCTTCGTGAGAGTGAAATCCAGTATATCCAGATTGTCCTTGATGTGATCCACATTTTTGCTTCCTGGGATCACTACGAATCCCATCTGGGTGTGCCAGCGGAGAATGACCTGTGCACTGGACTTGCCGTATTTCCGACCAAGCTCTGCAAAGAGAGGCTCATTGATCAGGGATTTGTCACCATGACCAAGCGGATACCAGCTCATAAGCTTGATATCATATTTGTCGAGTACCTGGCGAAGTTCTTTCTGAGTAAAGTAAGGATGCGCTTCAACCTGGATGAACTGAGGCACGATTTCCCATTTGGTCTGCAGTTCTTCGATATATTTTCCTTCATAATTAGAGATGCCAATGGCTTTGGCTTTTCCTTCTTTATATGCCTTTTCCAACTGGCGATATCCGGCAAGCCAGTTGCCGGCAGGCTGATGGATATAAAGAAGATCTACATAATCTACCCCAATCCTTTCGAGTGTTTCGTCAACAGCGTTGTCGTTTTCATATTCACTTGGCCAGAGTTTGGTTGAGAGGAACACATCCTCGCGCTTCTTTCCGCTGTTTTTGATGCCGCGACCGCAGGCCCTTTCATTTACATAAGCGTTGGCGGTATCTACCAGTGAGTATCCCATTTTCAAAGCTTCTCTTACGCTGTTTTCTGCATCTGCAGGTGTCAGCATAAATGTTCCGATGCCTATTACAGGGCAGTTTACTCCGTTGTTAAGTGTTACATATTCCATGATCTGTTCCTCCTTATCATTCATGATTATTCCTTCTGTTCTGACGAATCCAGATATTTGATAACCTTTGCAGGTACACCGCCGACTACGGCATGATCCGGAACGTCTTTGGTTACTACAGCACCTGCGGCAACTACGGCATTTTCACCGATGGTAACGCCGGGGCAGATGGTAACGTTCATGCCGAGCCAGGCATTTTTCTTTACAATCACTTTTCCATAGGTGTATTTTGTATGGCGCTCATTCATATCGTGATTGATGGTTGCGATCCTCAGACCCGGTGCGCACATTACGCCATCCTCAAACTCGATACCGCCGGAAGCGGAAAGAATAGCGGAGTGGTTTAAAAATACGTCTTTTCCGAATTTCACCCGGTTACCGAAATCGCAGATGAAAGGCGTCAGGATCCGGACATCATCGAGATTTCTTCCAAAGAGTTCCTCCAGATCCTCCACGTAAGTCGGATCATCCGGCATCTTTGCGTTCGCCTTTGCGCACAGAACTCTTGCACGCATCATTTCGTCAACAGCTTCCTTAAAGTAGGGCTCTCTGTTGTCCGTGGGACCACCGTTATCCATCAACTCATAAACGTATCCTTCTGAATATTCCATTCTCATCGCCTCCTTATACCAATCCGTTATCTGCAAGCCACTTTTTTACAGAGCCACCTGCATTTGCCGCATTGCTGCCGGTGATGGATAATCCTCTTTTGACATTTGCCCCCGGAGCCAGTTTTTTGATATTACCTTCAGATGATCCCATGCCACTGCCTTCGTTGGTGCAGAGAGGAAGAATCGTCTTACCCGTGAAGTCATAGCGGTCAAGGAAGGTGTAGACAGCCATCGGCATGGTTACCCAGTAATTCGGATAAGCCAGGATCACGGTGTCATACTCGTCAATGCTGTCCAGGTAGTTTGAAAGTTCCGGTCTTGCGTTTGTCCTGAGATCCTTTTTTGCTTCCTCGATGCATGTCAAGTAAACTGGGGAGTAGGGGTCTTTCATTTCGATCTTAAAGGTATCCGCGGAAATCTGCTCCTTCATCCCGTTTACAACGATTTCCGTGTTGCCAACCTTCACATATCTCATTGCACCGCCGAAGTAGTTTTCATCTCCTCTTGAAAAAATGCAATTAATGTTTTTGCCATTTGTATGTCCTCCATTTCATTATATTGTCTTGTACGTTTGTTCTTTCTGTGTATATTGTTGCACATGGTACTTTAGAAATCCAATCGAAAAGAGCTATAATTGATTTAATAATTAAATAGCGAGGCAAAAACCTATGAATACAAAGCAGATTGATTACTGCATAGAGCTGGCACACACATTGAATTTCAGCAGAGCCGCAGAGAATATGTTTGTAAGCCAGCCTACACTGACTTATCAGATCAAGCTTCTGGAAGATGAAGTTGGATTTGCGATATTTGAGAGAAGCGGGAAAGGCGCTGCGCTTACTCCGGCGGGCTCTCAGTTTGTAACATACCTTGCCAATATGAGGGAAGAGATGAAACGGGCTATCGAGCAGGGGCAGAACTTCAGCGCAAAGTATAAGGATAATATCACGATCAGCATGATGTTGAGACAGGCCGTGTACTTTCTTCCTGAAGCCATGAGGATCTTTTCAGACAGACATCCGGATATTCAGATCACACCAAAGTTTGAATATGAGAATGGTGTGGAAGGTTTTTTAAGGAATGAAACAGATATCTTGTTTGCCCTGAAGGAGCAGACAAAGCAGATACCGGGGATTGATGTACATGATCTGTTTGAAAGCCATATCTATTTGATCTCCCGAAAAGAGGATGAACTGGCTTCGAAGAATCTTCTTACAGAAGGGGATTTGTATGGGCGTACGCTGATGGTGGGCGGAGGATCACCGCCGGCATTGAAAGCAGTGCAGCACAGGCTGATAGCTTCGGGGAAGATCAATTTTTTTAACAGTGCGGACCACGATACAACGCTTACGAATGTGGCTGCTGGAAGAGGTGTATGCCTGGCACCGGGATTCCTTAATGATCATAGTGGGCAGTTTGCTTGGACACCGTTCGACTGCAGAGAAAGTTTTTCCTGTGTTTTGTGCACACATAAGAATGATGCGAGAGACGGAGTGAATGAATTTATTGAGGTGCTAAAGGGTTTGTATCTGGAGGCAGTGGCCTTCCCTTTGTGATAGAATAAGCCTGTAATCTGGTCGATAATTTTAGGTGGAATCAAAATAACGGACAATTTCAGACGGAGCCCCGACATTCATACCGGCGTCTCCAGGCATGT
>JBJEMO010000021.1:0-3180 GCA_051879715.1 Bilifractor sp. | reverse complement strand
AGGCTGCCTTTGCCTTTGGAACAAAGGACAGAACAAAGGCTGCAATGAGCAGCACCAAAGGCACTCCGTAGAAGATTGCCATTGATGTAGTATCCGCCGCATAAAGCGCCAGGGCCGAATTGATGTTTTCCCCTAGGATTTCATTACCTGCCGGAACAATCACGAAGGCTGCGCCTATAAGAAGCCCCGCAAGTATTAATACTCTGTATATGTTTTTTGTCATATTATCTTCTCCGATTTCTGTTTATATTCTCTCGTCTCTCATCAGATGCAGGATGTTATCCCTTGTGATTTCCCGCACCTTGGCTGCGTCGGTAATCTTGCGAACCGTGTCCAGGGCCTGCTTTATCATTGGTCTTCGAACGCCGCTGCTGTGACAGTCGCTTGCCAGGAAGTGGACGCAGTCCTCCTTCAGAAGTTTTTTGCACCAGGCTGCTCTGTTCTCCAGAGAAAACCCCGATTTGCGTCTTCCGCCGAGGAGGCTCCTGCAGTTAACCTGAATATATGCACCTCGTGATATCAGTTCCTTAACTGCCGCCACGTCATCCTCAAGACAGCTGTATCTCTCAACGTGGGCGATAATCATCCTGTATCCGTTAAGGGTAAACTCGTCAATCGCCCTAAGTATTGTTTCATACTCCACACCGGTGTTGAACTCCACAAGGGCATATGATGTGCCGCCGATTGTCTTTGCGCGGCCGGAGACTATTTCCTCTGTCACCCCGGGGGTGTAGTATATTTCGTTTCCCATGACAATATGCAAATCCTGATACTTATCACGTACCGCCTTTCGCACCTCCCCGAGAAGCCGCTCCGCTTCCACCGGGTCATAGTCCGGATTCACCAGTCCGTAATGAGGCGTGGCAATGATCACTCTTATATCCTCATCATAGGCCTGCTTTATCATTTTCATGGTCTCCTTCATTGAGTCGGAGCCGTCGTCAACACCCGGAATGATGTGGGTGTGAATGTCCATAAATACCTGTTTAGCCATAATTTGTTACAACACAAAAAGAACAGCACTTGATACTGTTATTCCAAAAACTAAAAATGCCCTTCACGTTTGCCAAGAATATTATATGGCAACCTGCAGGGCGTGTCAATTTTAAACATCATTTAGATATCGCGGCTTCATGTGTTTCCCCTAGTTTTCACCGCGGATTTGCACCTCGGGCTCAGTTCCTTGACCCGAACCCGAAGTGCGGCGATTCCATCAGTTAGGCTGTTTTGTTAAGATTTTTTGTTTTTTTAGCTTGTCTCATTATTACCTTAATTGCAACAAGAATAATAAATATTATGCCGATATATCCATTAGCAGTATAAATGATATTCATTAAATTTGCATAAGGAAGGAACAGCGGATGAATATATCCCGAACAAAATAAGAATTGCAAATATTCCTCCAAATACCGAACTGAGGTTAGTAGCAAGTTTCAAATCTATTCATAGTAATTCTCCTTTGCTCATCCGTGTTTGTGCTCTAACGCCAGCTCAATCAGCCGATCTGCCTGATCTGCCATAAACAGCGGAATGTTTAACACATCGTCATCCAGTTTCAGATTATCAAGAGAGAAGCGCACCCGAAGCTTTACCTTGTCTGGGAACAACTCCTTGAACTTTTTCAGGCTCTTGCTGGATATATTGGATTCGGATTTAACCTCGACCGGGAAAATATCGTTCTCTCGCTGAATCAGAAAATCCACTTCATAGGGCGGATTGCTCTGGCTCCAGTAGCGAGGAGTCACCTCAAACTGCGTAATCAAAGTTTGCAATACGTAGTTTTCGGTTAAGGCTCCCTTGAACTCTGTGAACAGGCGGTTGCCTTCGCCAAAAGCCGTAGGGGCCAATTGTGCCAGACGACGGAGCAAACCTACGTCCACCAAATAGATTTTGAACGCAGACAAATCATCATAAGCTGCCACAGGAAGACCGGGTGCGCTGCTACGGTAGACCTTATGCACCAAACGGGCATCTACCAGCCATTGCAGAGCATCCTCATATTCACGAGCTCTTGCGCCTTCTTTGACAACCTTATAGATAAACTTCTTGTTCTCTCTTGCCAACTGAGAGGGAACAGATTTCCAAATCATAGAGATCTTCGGAAACTCTGTGAGCTTGGGATGCTTGGCAAAGTCACGCTCGTAAGCACCGATGATATCGGACAGAGCTTCCTGCATGGCAGATACGTCACGGGCCTCCGTCCACATCTTTACCGATTCCGGCATACCTCCGGTAACATAGTACATCTTTAGCTTCTCATACAACGGATTAAAAAAAGCATCGGGGATCGGATCAAGTGTATCCACGTTCTCCAAATATTTCACAAGGTTCTCATCACCGTTAGCGAGAAGAAACTCAGTAAAAGTCATGGGGTCGATCTGCATAAAGTTGACCTTCCCCACGGGGAAAGACGAAGGCTTAGCGAGAGCAATGCCAAGCAGCGAACCTGCACAGGCAACGTGATACTGCGGAGCGTTCTCACAGAAATACTTCATAGCATTTATGACCTTAGGGCAGTCCTGCACTTCGTCAAAAATAATGAGTGTCTTTTCGGGCAAAATCTTATAACCGCTGGCCAGCATTAGATTCTGCAGAATCCGATCCACATCCTTGGTGGTTTCAAAGAACTGTTTATATTCTTCGTTTTCATCAAAGTTGAAATAAGCGGTATTTTCATAATAGCGTCTGCCGAACTCTTTCAGAATCCAAGTCTTTCCCACCTGACGCACACCCTTCAGAATCAGCGGCTTTCGAATGGGTGATTTCTTCCATTCAAGCAGTTTATTCAAAATCAATCGTTCCATAGAAGTACTCCTTCACACTATTATTAGAGTTTTGAGGTTTTGTAATCACACTATTATTATACTCAGAACTTGTGAACAAATCAACCTATTTCACAGAATTATTAAATATTTTGTGTTTGAAATCACATTATTATATACACTGACATGATAAGATTTGAAATGAAGCTGCCAACGGTTTTTAACTTCTACTGAACCTGTGTCGAAGTTGCAATTTTAGCTTCGACGCATCTTGCGGCGAAGTGATTTTTAGAGGGATCTTTTTCTGATCCCGTTGAAAAACGCTCTTTGAAATTCCGAATATAGTCAGAAGCGTTATAATTGATGGGACATTAGCGGGACATTAGTGTATAATGTCCCTAAACCGAAACTCAAAAGT
>JBJEMO010000020.1:0-3186 GCA_051879715.1 Bilifractor sp. | reverse complement strand
GTTTATTGTAGCACGAACAGGGGAGAAAGTGTAAAATAATATCATGTATACATTATTTGCACCATGCTGTATCAGCAGCGATACCGCATCATCCACAACACCGTATCATCTACCATACCTGGTACGGAGTATCTCCGTAGATTCTTTCCATCAGCTCTCTGGCTGTCTTTGACGGATCTGATTCAAGCTTCCAGCCGTCCTTCTTAATTACCATTGTATTTCTGTCGGATGTATCGTATGATGACCATTCAGCGCCTTCAATTGACGGATTTCCTGACTTGGCGAAGTTTATCCAGGCTTCCTGTGCCTTTGCGGCAGTTTCCTCGTCAACTTCACCTGCGTAGATTCCGTCATCCAGGTTGTTGAAAACATAAGCCAGTTCGATGGCGTGTACCGAGCTCTTGTACATGCTGTCCATGGTGGAAGGAACCTTCCAAAGATACATGTATGCATCACCGCCGGCATCTACAAACTTGTCTATGAAGCAGAAGTGCTCATAGCGCCATGTTTCCGTAATGAATGCTGACTTGGCAAGAGCCTCCTTTTCGGCTTTGTCATCGGCGTATTCTTCAGGCACATTGCCGGCAGCATAATCCATAAACTCATTGATGGCGTCCTTTGCATTGTCATCTGAGGACTCCTTGACTTCATCTATCATGGCATCCATGCCTGCAACCCAGCTGTCGAACTTTTCCTCATCGGTTTCACCCTCGGAATCCTCTCTGAAGTAATTCCATTCGTCCTGGTTGGTTCCGATCATCAGCTGGACTCCGCCTTCTGCAGAAGCCTTGATTGCTGCATCCATATCCTCAGGAATCACATCTCCGTCAACAACGACTCCGCAGCATTCGTCGGCTATCCACTGCTCACCATCAAGCTTCATCCATTCATCTCCTGAAATCTTCAGAAGATCATCCATGTTCTTTGAACCGGAGGCTTCCATAATGTAATCCGCGAATTCCTGTGCCGCCTCTCTGTCCTTTGCAGGAATTACGCCGCTTTCAGCAATGGCTCTTTTGAAGAGGCCCTTTGCCTTTGGAGAAATTGTCAATGCTGTGGTGGACCATCCGCCTGCCGATTCTCCGAAAATTGTAACGTTGTCAGGATCGCCGCCGAATGCAGCTATGTTATTCTGAATCCACTGGAGAGCAGCGATGTGGTCGCGAATGCCAAGGTTAATGTCAGTGTATTCCTCACCACCTTCAACCTGTGAGAAATCAGCCCATGACATGAGTCCCAGTCTGTAGTTGCATGTTATGAGAATCACGTCGTCATGTGCCTTGATCAGGTTCTGGCCGTCATACATCGGGTCAGTTGTTCCTCCCCAGCCATATGCGCCGCCGTGGAAGAATACCATTACCGGCTTGGCCTCTTCGCCCTCACTGGTGCCCTCTGTTTCCCAGATGTTCAGGGTCAGGCAGTCCTCGTTTTTTTCTGAATAGGATGCCGGCTCCGTTGGCCACTCATACTGAAGAGCCGTGTATCCGAAATCAAAGCATTCAATCTCTTCATCGCTTGCATCAGGCGCCTGTGGAGCCTTCCATCTCAGATCCCCTACAGGAGGCTTGGCGTACGGAACACCCTTAAATGATGTGACACCATCCTCAGTCTGACCAAGCATTATGCCGTTTTCACAGGTTACTTTAACTGCATCCTCATGGGTGCTTTCCGATTCACCGCAGCCGCTCATAACAGCTGTCATTCCAACAGCCATTACAGCTGCCATGATTATCGATAATAACTTCTTCTTCAATTAGATCACCTCTTTCACTCTCACATGACTTAAGCGTTTTTCATATGATAGCCTCACGAAGTGCAAAATAAAAGTACCCATCAGGGTACCTTTATCGTATTTCGTCATCTTTTCGGTTTACAATGTACATAAGTTCCATTCTGGTTGACACACCCATCTTCTCAAAGATGTTTTTTAGGTGCTTTTTCACGGTGTTGACGGAAATGAAAAGCGCCTCGGCAATTTCAGGATTGTTTTTTCCCTGGCACACCAGCCTCAGCACATCGGTTTCCCTTACCGTAAGCCGGTGCTGCTGTGCGGCCGTTTCAACCGCAGCAGGGTACGGGTCCTCATCCTTTTTTTCTTCGGCCACATAGAACAGCGGGCTGAAGTCCTCCTTAAAGAGATAGATGAATGTGGCGCAGCTGACTATTGCAGTGGCGGCGCCGGTGGTATCCATAACGCCGTGGGTCCAGGCGGATTTGTAGAGTCCGGAGTATAGACCCCAGTCCACGAATATCTGCTGTATGTCCCACACCAGAAGGGCGACTGCAACCACCGCCACATATATGCGCTTGTACCTGCTGAGAGAGGATTTCACAAAATCCAGGGCGTATTTGGAAGTCACAAGGGCTGTCAGGACTACCGTTGATATCTCGATAATAATGTATGCTCTTCCTGCGGCATCGCTGCTGAAAAAGTAGTATTCATCCATGAAGAACGCGGTTGCCACAGTCCCCGGCAGGGCAATAAGAGCTCCTAGAATATATGCCCAGGTGCGACGGAATCTGTGCTTCACATCATCAAGAACGTCCATCACATTCAGCCAGAAAAAGAAGATGCTTCCGCAAAGGCAGTAATCAATTATTCTAAGAAAAACGTTCACTGCTTCATTCCCGAGAATCATGTCTCGGTAATAAAAATACAGATACAGAACGCACTGCACGAAAACAACAACCGCAAAGCACATAACAACCCGGTACTGCCTGGATTGGCGGTTTTTTTCTCTGGATATGAGCAGCAGCACAATTCCTATGCCCAGGAGAGCCAGGAATGCCGCCGCGATGTATATAAGAAAAAGTGCACTCAAATACATGTTGACCTCTTAAGGTATTGTTTTCATCAAGACAGGATTATAGCACGACAGACCGAAAAAGTGTATAATAACATCATGAATACACTAATTCTAACGGCAAGCCCAAGGCCGGAGGGCAACACAAATTCACTGGTGAAGGAGTTCGCAGAGGAGCTGCAAAGGCAGGCAGCCCGGGATGAGCACATCCGGGTGAAGATTATCAACCTGTTCGACCTGGACATCAAACCCTGCACTGCCTGCAGAAGCTGTCAGAAGGACAGGAATAATCCAGCCTGCGTGATAGATGACGGACTCCGTGAAGTGTTCCCGGAGATATTGAAGGCGGACCTCATAGTGCTGGCAAGCCCGGTGTATTCCT
>JBJEMO010000019.1:0-3200 GCA_051879715.1 Bilifractor sp. | reverse complement strand
AGAAAAACATAGAGAAGCTACGAAACCGAGACACCTAACCCACGCCCATCCCTCAGTAAAATCAGTAAAATCAGTAGACAAAAAATAGCATACCTCCACGAGCCTCAAAGTCCATTTTTATTGTCTACTGATTATCCTGATGACCCTGATAAAGCATCCGCGCACCTTCACCATCTCGACCCCAAGCCCCGCGTAGCCACCATCAGTAAAATCAGAGGTTATAAAATAAAAAATCCGTGGTTAAGAGACCATCTACCCCAAATCAGTAAAATCAGTAAAATCAGTAGACAAAAATAAAAAATAGACATAGCACCACGAGCCTCAAAGTCCATTTTTATTGAACCACTGATGACCCTGATAAAGCTTACCCGCACCCTCATCTCGACAACTCCGCCATTAAAATCAGTACTATCTCAGATCAGCGGAATTATCATCTAAATTGTTATAAAATTTTTTACCACAAATGTTTTGTTGAATAAAAATGTAATAAGCAAATTTTAAATCGACATTTTTCGGTAAAGTTAAATCGACATACTTAATCGAGACTAATGGATAATATAATAATCTTCATGTCAGGCTTGTCTGAGATCCCCAGACAAGTCTGAGGTATTCTCATCCTCAAAAATTGACTTTCTGTTTCCCATTCTGTAGCTTTGCCCGGAGAGTTTTATCACTTGACAGTGATATAGCAGACGGTCAAGGATTGCCGATGCAAGGACTTCATCATCAAGGGTCTTTGCCCATTCAGTTGGAGCCTTGTTTGTGGTTATAATAAGCGATGCCTTTTCGTGAAGTGTATTGATAAGGTTGAAGAAGCCAGCCGCGTCTTCCTTACGGACTGGGAACAGCATTATATCGTCGATTGCAACTAGATCAGCCTTCAGCAGTCTGTTGTATGCGGTCATGGCCGATGTCATTAGGGACTTCATCTTTATGGTGTTGATAACATCCTCCATTGTCACCAGATAGGCCTTGTATCCTTGCCGTACAGCCTCGTACACGAGTCCGGACGCTATGAATGTCTTGCCGGTACCGGAAGGGCCCATTAGTATGAGGTTGTAGTTCTGTTCGAGCCATCCGAGCTGCCGCAGTTCCCTCAGGTGCGGTGCCGTCATCCCATGCGAGTAGTTGTGGTCGAAGATGTCCAGGTCATGCCGGGTGGGCAGACCTGCAGCCTTGAGGCGCCGCTGCAGGTCCCTGGAGTCGCGCTCCTGTACTTCACGGGCCAGAAGGTCACGCAGAAACTCCATATATGATTTATCCTGTTCTCTGGCAATGTGAGCCTCAGTCTCTATAAGCTTTGGAAGTGCATAAAGTCTCAGACGGGTGCATAGTTCCTTAATCTGTTGGTTTGTCGTCATGCGAAGATTCTTTTGAATGATGTTATGTCGGTTTTATCGGGTTCCAGATTATCCATTGTCTGCCGGGGGACGGATCTCACCTCGGATATGGGCTGAAGCAATGCTTCCTTTCTCTCTATCCTTATTGACTCTGCCACGCACATCAGGTCCTTGGCGTTATATACTGAAGCCTCGTAGCAGCGGCGCATAGCCTCGGTAAGCGTCTGCGGGGAGTACATCCCGGATCGTCCGGCTATATACTGTAGGTTGTCCCTCAGGTTACGTGCCTTGTGGATGCGTAGTTGGCTTAGATATAGTGCGACTATGTCATCCTTGGGAAGCCCGGCGCTTACCTGACGTTCATATTCTTCAAGCGAAGACTGCCTGTCTCGTCTGAGCGATGTGTTGCTGACCAGCACTCCGCGTCCCCTGCTTATCGGATGCGAGGCCAGCACTTTGCCGGTATCGCTGCTGTAGATGGTCAGTATGTCGTCTTTCTCTTCAAGGTATACCGTTGTGCCGTGCCCCTGATATGTTCCGGTGGGCACCGCATAATAGTTACCGCGGAAGTTGATAACGTTGTCCTTGCGCACATGGTGAGGTACAAGCGTCTCAACGGGAGGTGTCGGTATCCCGACATACTGCTTGAGATATCCCTGCTCAATGGCAAACTCCTCGGCCGGTATCCTGTGTATCCCATGATGCAACGTTCCGTTGCCGGTGCGTTCGAGCCAAGCCATAGCATCCCGGTTGAGGGTCTCAATGGCGGTGAAGAACCTGCCGCGTAGGAAGTTGTACTTTACATACTTGACGACATTCTCTATCTTGCCCTTGCTCTCGGGGTCGGACTTGCGGCAGAACACAGGTTCAAAGCCGGATTCCCTTACCAGCGAACGGAACCCTTTTGTAAGGATCAGGTCACCAAGATTCTCATTTACAAGAAATACCTTGTCCTGATCATATACGATCTTCTCCGGTATACCCCCATAGAACCTGAATGCAAGCTCGTGCGCATATACCGCCAATGCCGTAGTAAATGGTGTCTTGCTGAAATAAAGAAACTTGTAACGGCTGCGGCTCAGGGACATTGCAAAGAAATATACTTTTACCGAGGTGCCTCCTTCCACAGGCATCCATCTCTCCCCGAAATCAACCTGCGCATACTTGCCGTATGGAGTCTCAGCCTGTTTCTCATATGGTCGGCAGCTCTTCTCCGTTTCCTTCGGAATGTTATATGTAAGCCTTATACGGTTGACAAAATTGAATACCGTCTTTTCGGTGACATCAGGAAGATCCGGAAAGTTTTCCCTCAGCCGGTCGTGAATCTGAGGGGCTGAAAGAAACGACCACAGTCTCAGTTCGTTTACAACGAACGTCTCATAATCATCAAGCTTGTGTCCGTAATGACGGTCATAGCTCTGGGAGGTACGGAACTCCTCCTCGCTCATCGACAGATACTTCGACACAGTCTGCCGATGAAGACCTAAAACCGAACTTATCTGAGTCCGGTTTAGGCCATTTGAAAATAATTCTTTAACTTTGTACCACATTAGATACTTCTTTAGTTTAGAAGTCTCGGTCATAACATTGTAATTTAGGGTGTCGTTACCACAAAATTACAATGTTATTTTTTTGTCCTATCATGTCGATTTGACTTTTCCAATTTTTGTCGATACAAAATTACCGATTACATTCTTTATCTTTATAATAGAATATTTTGTGCCCAATCGGGAATATCCTCAGTGTATTGCTTTGCTAAAACTCCCTCTGAGAGACGGAAAAGAGGGCGGGCATCAACATCGTCTATGGATAAGAATTCATTTCATCTTCTGACATACAAATTTAAATTTATGAAAGACG
>JBJEMO010000018.1:0-3205 GCA_051879715.1 Bilifractor sp. | reverse complement strand
ATGATATGCAGGCTTCCTCCCATTCTCGCTGCGAGAGTTTTAAGAACTCCCGGATAAAGCACGGCTACCGCCGGGCTCAGTGCTCCAGGCGCCGTCACTACATATGCACCGCTTTCCAGCTTTGTGAGAACTTCCGGATGCCTTTCCTGCGTGTTTTTGAGCGCAGCTTTGTGCAGTTCATCTTTCGTCACGCCGGCCTTTTCCATAATTTCATCTGTGATGCCAACATGGAAAATTTTTTCTCCATCCTCGTGGCCGGTTCTTTTAATAATGCAGTGATATACCACCGCGATATCTCCAACCATGATATGCGGGCATCCCTTTGGCTCGCCCTTTCCGTGTGACGGATGAAGCTCAAGCTCTACGTTGTCCAGAAGATGATTGAAAACCATATCGTCTGCCTCCTCAAAATCGGTTCCAAGTTTTTCCGAAGCGAGCTTATTATTTTCGTGCAGACATTCGAGAACTGCAGCCACGAAACTCACAATTGCCTCTGCAAAAGCTTTGTTCTCCGGTATAGCCGATGAAAGCGGTTTCGTGAAATCCGGCATCTCTATGTTCATTCGTTCTATGCCTTCCATGAAATCCTTATGGAGTTCCTCAAGGTAAACTGTGGCTACCGCCTGAACGGTGCCTCCGTCTTTCTTTGGCTTCAGCATAACTCCAGTTTTCTCATGCCCATTTTTGTTCACCGTCTCGATCTTGAGCTCTACGTTTTCTTCATCATAGTTTTCCCCCAGAAGTCCAAGCTTCAAAACGGCACCTGCTGCGCCTTTGAATATCTCTTTGAATTCTTCGTAGCTAATATAATTCATTGCTTTCCTCCTTTTACTACTGCCGCTCACAAACGAAACGGCGCCTTACTTTCCTGTTTTTCGCATGTTGAGATTTTCTGTTGTGCTCTCAAAATTTAGCGTCATAGACAAGATTTTTTTCTTTTGCCCATTCTGTTACCGCAAGCTTTTCTTCCGTGCTTGCAGCTCTGTTGTATCTTCCTTTTACCTGGCACGCGCAATCCCCTGTCACCTCTATGGTGATCCTTGATATGTCGAGGGCATCTTTAGATCTCAAAAATGCAATCTTAGTATCGCCTGATGCAACCTTTTTTACATAGCCGGCAAGGCAGTTGCTCTGATTTGCAGCTTCTTGGATCATCTCCTCCGGCGTTTTCGGGACAAGAACAGCCCATTTTTTGTTGTTCCATTCAAGCTTTGAATTTTCCTCGTACACCGTTTTGAAATCGCAAAGCTGTTTGAGCATCTCTGCTTTTCGCTCTTTCAGAGCCAGCACATTGTGGGTGGTTTCAAGGTTTTTAGGGTATTTATCCCTGATTTTGCCGTGAATTGATTTTTCCATTCTGAGAGTGTCTTTCCAGACAGATACCATATCACCCAGGGAGCTATAGCCTTCCTGCTCATATGATGCTGCATACTCAATAAACTTTGATGCATCAAAATAACCGGAAGAATTACTTAATCCACTCACACTCATGGCAAAACTTTCTGTTTCTGCCCCTCCGAGAGACATACCGAATTTGTGATATCCTCTATGCTTTCTGCCTTTGGCATCTGTGCAATTCGACAAAATATTGTCTATTTGAGGACTCACTATTGCCATAAGCTCAAGGAAATCATTACTGGAACAGCTGAGATTAAGTTCCCTTTCGCTAAAGACATCAATCAGCTTGCGGGTATAATCCCATCCGTAAATCAACTTGAAGAAATAAAGCCAGGCCCAGTCACAGTAAGAATCGAAGAGACAAGTGCTAAGATAGCGGCTGCCTTGTGTTGATGCCGGCAGTGCGTCGTACACATCTAAAGCACAGGTTCTGCCCTCTGCAATCCTTTCGAAGATGTATTTTGCAAGCTTACTGTCCGCCTCATAGAGTTGTTTCATAAAATCCTGTTTCCATAGATTCTTTGGATACTCGAAGCCGAACATTCCCGTTGAAAGAACATTTTCATGTTCTCTGATAAAATTCAACAGTGCCGCACTCTCCTTAATTCCCTTGGTAATCTTTTTGAGCCAAACGGTTTTCTCAAGAATTATAGGCTCGGTAGAACTTGCGAGGAATTTGTTAAGATTATCTGCCGTCATCGGGGCAACATCCCCCTTTTCTTTGATGTAGTACTGATTCTTTGAAACAATAAATGCCGCGATTCTCTCGCTTCTTGATGTGGATCTTCTGATGACCACATCAAGGCCGTTTTCCACTACCACTTCATAAAATACCGACGGCTTTTTTCTGGTTTCTCGTTCTGCACCTGCCGGCGCAGTCTCCTCAAGTTCTTCCGAATCAAGAATATAGTCCTGAATCTTATCCATTCTGTTTCCTCCTTTCAACTTTCCTAAAAGGAGCAGGGTTTATTCCCTGCTCCTTCTCTTTCTCTAACACTCAAGTACATATGCTCTGTCTCCAAGCTGATCTTTTACATCGACAGCTTCCTTGTTTGCGCAAAGAACCATCTCATCAAAACGGGACATTTCTTCGCCATCCTGATGCGGCACTAAAATCCATTCATGAATGGATGATGGAATCGCAACAAACCTTTCGACGCCTATTGAATTTGCAACTTCCTTGATTTTGGATTTTGCAATTATTGAAGATGCGCCCTTTAAACCACCTGTGTTTGTAAGAATAAACATAGCGTTTGAAAAATCCGGAAGTCCAAGCATCTCGCTCATTGGCGTAATTACGGCTTCCTCCGCAGTATTTTTTTCTGCTGCCGTCCAGGCTTCCTCCAATGTTACACCTGCGTTTTTCAAAATCTCCTCTTTCACTTTTGCTAAATAGTAGCCATCCGAGTCATCCTGTCTTACATGCAGGTATTCTTCTATTCCGGAAAATTCGGACTCCCTTTTTACGATGTCCTCAGATCCGCTGCGCTGCATGCCTACATAAATGTTTTCCATCAGAAATTCTTTCTCTGATATACAATTTTGAAAACTTTCAACCGCAGTGCCGTATCCTTTTTCCTTAAGAAATTGTTCGAAAGCCTCGCAAATACCATTCACCATTTCCGCGTACTCCATTTCTTCAGGAAACTCGCCCGGATATACAATTGGCGTAAATGTTTCGTCGCTCAGCCTGATTCCCTCAAGCTCGACTCCGTTCTTCACAACCACCTCAGTCTCCAGCTTTCTTCCAAGCTTTGCCTCTACATCGCGAATAAGTGCACTCATTGTCATTTTGTTTTCCTCCTTT